>CAZPNN010000128.1:0-2474 GCA_964587605.1 uncultured Chromatiaceae bacterium | reverse complement strand
CTGCTGATCGACCGTCACCCCGGCTTCAGGAATGCGGTGCTGGTCGGCGCCGGGTCCGGTCACGGTTTCAAGCACGGCCCCGCCGTCGGGCGTTACGCGGCTGACCTGGTGCGCGGCGAGCTTCGCGTCGCCGAGCCGCGCTTTTCGCTGGCTTCCAAGGGCAAAATTCAGGACCGCCAGGTTCACTAGCCCGGGATTGCGCAGCCGGCGGTCGCCCGGAAAAGAAAACCCCCGCCGAAGCGGGGGTTTTTTGCTCACGTCCAGGCAAAGCGAATCAGAAGCGGAAACGAGTCGTCAGGCCAATCGTGCGGGGCAGGTTGGTGTGCGTGCCGAGCCGTGCCCGTCCACCGCGCTCTCGGTCGAAGGCCAGTTCGGCGTTCTCGTCTGCCGCGTTGTTGATGTAGGCCATGATCGTCCAGGAGTCAAAGTCGATGCCGGTATTCAGGTTGATGATCTGGTACGGATCGAGTTCCAGATCGACCACCGTGACATCCGTGCCGGGGGCACCGCCATAGGGCAGGCCGGACACGAAGTTGCCGGCGCCCGGCACCTGGTCGGAGGGCTGGGTGTAGCGGTCGCCGATGTGCTGGATCGAGGCGGACACGAAGCCCTCGGAGGACCCGCCACCGAGGTTCAGCGGGAAGCTGTAGGTCGCGGCGGCAGCCACCTGGATTTCCGGGACCGAGGCGAGGCGATTCCCATTCTCGATGCCGCCAAGGACGTTGCCGCTGCCGTCGACGACGGTGGAGTCGAATTCGGACTCGAGCAGGCTGCCGGCGAAGGACAGTTCGAGTCCCTCCATCGGCTCTGCGCTGATCTCGAACTCGACACCCGCCGTGTGCGCATCGGGGACGTTGAAGGAGATGCGCGACGAGCAGGAGCCGGCATCGAGCGTGACCTGCAGGTCGGAGATCTTGGTGTAGAACACTGCCGTGTTGAAGGTTACGGCGCCGGAGTTCATCTTGATGCCAGCCTCGTAGTTCCACATCGTTTCGTCATCGTAGGACTGGAAGCCACCGAAGATAGCCTCGTCTTCCGGCTCGCAGATCGGGACGTTGAGCGGATCATTGACGCCGCCGAGGCGGAAGCCCTGCGACGCCTGGGCATTGACGCTCACGGCCTCCGAGACGTCGTACTGGAGCATCACGCGGGGTGTGACGCCGTCCGATTCCGTCTTGTCGACCTGGTTGTCCCCGCCACTGAAACGACCGCCGCTGGTAAAGGTCCGCTCTTCCTCAAAGTCGTAGTAGCGGGCACCGGCCGTCACGCTGAGTTGGTCAGTGATGTCGTACGTGGCCTCGCCGAACACGGCGTATTGCGTGAGGTCGTAGGGCAGGTCGGAATTGTACGGTGAGTCGGGACCGTAACCGTTGGCGCGGCCCGCTGACGTCCCGGCACCCTCTACTGCATCTAAGGCAACGTCATAGCCCGGTGTTGGCAGCCGCTGAGCGTACGTGCGCTCGACGTCGGAGTAGAAGGCGCCAACCAGCCACTGCAGCCGGCTGTCGTTGTTCGAGGTCAGCCGCAGTTCCTGGGTCCATTGATTGACGTCGGTGGTGTCGAGCAGGTTCGATGGCAGCAAGACGTCATCTTCCGGGAAAGCGAGGTCAACCGACACGCTGCCGGTCAGGGCGCTGGCGTCGCGGCTGACCGTGATCGAGCGGTCCGTGTAGCTGGTGATCGAGAGCAGGTCCATCGAGCCGAAACCGACTTCGATCGTTGCGTCGGCGATCGTGATTTCGTCCTCAAAGGACTCGTCGAGCAGCAGGAACTGCTGGCGTTCGCCGAAGGTCACGGCTGGCCGGGTGGTCGTGAACGGATTGGCAAAGAGGTTGTACACCTCCTGCCGGTTGAAGCCGTCCGTGTTGGTTTCCTGGTAGACCACGCGGGGCGTGATCGCAATGTTGTCGGTCGGTTCGAAGCGCATCGAAACGCGGACGCCTTCCCGGTCGCCGGAATTGACATCTTCCTTGACGCCGCCACCTTCCTGCAGGGCATCGATGAAGCCGGCGTACTCGGTGTAGTAGCCGACGATGCGCAGTGCGGCCTTGTCGCCGACCGGTACGTTAATAACACCCTTGCCGTGACCGCCGATCTCGCCGTCGGTGACGGAATTCACGTTGGCCTCGACCAGGCCCTCTAACTCGCCAAGCTTGGGCTGGTTCGTGATGTAGCGGATCGTGCCGCCGACAGACCCGGAGCCGAACAGCGTGCCCTGCGGGCCGCGCAGCGTCTCGACGCGGTTTAGGTCGAACAGGTCGAGGTCGGGGGTGAACAGGGACAGGGAAATCACTGATTCGTCGAGGTAGATGCCCACCTGCTCCTTGACGCCCGGCTGGTCGCGGATGATCTGGCCGGCGGAGACGCCGCGGATGCCAACCTGGCTTTGTCCCGGTCCCAAGTTCTGGATGGCAAGTCCGGCGACGTTGCGCGATAAATCCTCAAGATTCGTTGCGCCGGTACGCTGGATGTCG
>CAZPNN010000127.1:0-30168 GCA_964587605.1 uncultured Chromatiaceae bacterium | reverse complement strand
CATAGGCCTCCCGCGCCTCGCGCGACGCGTTGCAGACGTAGAGCTCCACCTCCTCGCCCGCCATGCGCTCGCCGGGTGATTTCGTGCGCGCGCCGGCGGCGATGGCCACCTGGTCCGGCCCGAGGCGGAAGCGGAAATAGTTCGACTGTGGCGGTACGGGTTCGTCAAATACCTGCTGGGGCGGCGCCTTCAGGATTACCATCACTTCGGTTGCCGTGACCGGCAGCGACTTGCCCGTGCGAATGAAAAACGGCACGCCCTGCCAGCGCCAGGAATTCAGGTGCAGCTGCATGGCTGCGTAGGTTTCGACGTCGGAGTCCGGCGCCACGCCAACGTCGCCCCGGTAGCCCTTGTACTGCCCGCGGACCATGCTCTGGGTAGTGAAGGGGCTAATGGCCCGCAAGACCTTGATACGTTCATCGCGCTGGGCTTCGCCCCAGTAACCCACCGGGGGATCCATCGCCAGGCTCGCCACCACCTCAAGCAGGTGATTTTGCACCACGTCGCGGATCGCACCAACCTCCTCGTAGAACTTGCCTCGGCCTTCGACGCCAATTTTCTCGGCCATCGTGATCTGGACGCTCTCCACGTAGTTGCGGTTCCAGATTGGTTCGAGGAAGGAGTTGGCAAAGCGGAAGTACAAAAGATTCTGTACGGGCTCCTTGCCGAGAAAGTGATCGATCCGGAAGATCGAGCTCTCGGGAAAGACGCTGTGCAGCGTCTTGTTCAGGTCCAGCGCGGAGGCCAGGTCACGGCCGAAGGGCTTCTCGACCACCACCCGTGCATTGTCAGCGCAGCCAGACTCACCGAGGAGCTTCACGACCGAACCGAACAGGCTGGGCGGGATCGCGAGATAGAAAAGGGGGGACTTCGCGTCCTTCAGCGCTTCCTTTAACCGCGCGAAGGTCTCAGGCGCGTGGTAGTCGCCGTCCACATACCTCAGGAGTGAGATCAGCTTCTCGGCCGGCGCCGAGGTGGCATCCTTGGTGCGTTTCTCAAGGCTGTCCCGCACGCGCTCCTTGAACTGCTCCAGTTCCCAGCCGGAGCGCGCCACG
Source organism: uncultured Chromatiaceae bacterium (assembly GCA_964587605.1). Taxonomy (GTDB): domain Bacteria; phylum Pseudomonadota; class Gammaproteobacteria; order Steroidobacterales; genus SHZI01. The sequence continues at coordinate 29,113 of CAZPNN010000127.1, read as the reverse complement.
CCGACGACTGGCGCGTCCAGCGTGCCCCGCTTCACCATGGCCTTCAGCGCGGGGTATATCTTGCGGTGGGCGAGATCGCCGGTGGCCCCAAGAAGGACCACGGCATCGGAGCGTTCCGTCATGGCTTGCCGGGCTCCCGGTGGCCGCCAAACTGAAAGCGCATGGCAGACAACAGCCGGTTGGCAAACTCGGCTTCGGCACGCGATTCGAATCGTGAATACAGGGCAGCCGACAGTACAGGGACGGGAACGGAGGTGTCGATCGCCGCCTTCAGCGTCCAGCGCCCCTCACCGGAATCCGAAACGCGCCCCTGGAATCCCTTGAGCTGCGGATCGTCGGCCAGCGAGATGGCGGTGAGATCGAGCAACCAGGACGTCACGACACTGCCCCGGCGCCACAGTTCGGCAACGGCACCCAGGTCGAAATCGTACTGGTAGCGCTCCGGCGATTCGGGGGCACCGGGCCCGTCCGCGCGACCGGCGCCAGCATGGCGCAGCAGATTGAAGCCCTCCGCGTAGGCCGCCATCATTCCGTACTCGATGCCATTGTGAACCATCTTCACGAAGTGGCCCGCGCCCGGTGGCCCGCAGTGCAAATAACCGTTAGATGCCGGATCCTTCGCGTTGCGGCCGGCGACCGGCTCGATATCGCTGCTGCCCGGCGCCAGGTCCCGCAAAATCGGATCGAGGCGCTTGACCGCTGCCGGTGATCCGCCAATCATCAGGCAGTACCCGCGGTCCAGACCCCAGACTCCCCCGCTGGTCCCGACATCGACGTAGTGAATACCCAGGGGTTGCAGTTCGCCGGCGCGGCGGATGGCGTTTTCGAAAGGCGAATTACCGCCGTCGATGAGGATGTCGTCTTTCTGCAGACGGGCAGCGACCGCCTTCACGACGCCCTCCACCACGAGCACCGGCAGCATGATCCAGACCGCGCGCGGCGGTTTCAGTTTCGCGATGAAATCCTCGATGGACGACGCGCCCTGCGCGCCGGCAGACTGCAATTCAGCGACGGCCTCGACGCTGGTGTCGAAAACCACACACTGGTGGCCGTGTTGCATGAGCCGGCGCACCATGTTGGCGCCCATACGGCCGAGACCAATCATTCCGAGTTGCATGGCGATTCCCCAAACTGGCACGGACCGGCTGGATCCCCGCCCCACGTTATCGGCCTTCCAGCGCACGCCCTTGAGACCCGGGCTCCCCCAAGTGAGACGCGGTTCTCTCGTTGACCTGCCGGAGTGTACCCCAGCATGATCAACGCATGACGCTCCGCGCTATCATCGTCCCGGTCACCGCTTTCCAGCAAAACTGCTCGATAATCTGGTCAGAGGAAACTCACGAAGGCGCCGTAATCGATCCCGGCGGCGACCTTAAAAACATACTTGCCGCTGTCGAGGATGAGGGGGTGAACCTCACCAAGATCCTGCTGACCCACGCGCACATCGATCACGCCGGGGCCACGCAGGCCCTGGCCGAACTGCAGGGTTTGCCGATCGAAGGCCCCCACCCGGACGACCAGTTCTGGATCGACATGCTGCCAGAGCAGGCCCGGATGTTCGGTTTCGAACCAGTGGCGAAGTTCACGCCCACCCGCTGGCTCGCAGAGGGTGACACCGTGCGGGTCGGGCCGGAGAGTCTCGAGGTCTACCACTGTCCTGGCCATACGCCCGGCCATGTGGTGTTCTTTTCGCGGCCGGATCGGCTGGCCTTCGTGGGTGACGTGTTGTTCGCGGGATCCATTGGCCGCACGGACTTTCCGCGTGGCGACCACGCCACCCTGCTCCGCTCCATCACCCGTAACCTCTGGCCCCTGGGCAATGACGTCACCTTCGTGCCGGGTCATGGGCCCACCTCAACCTTCGGCCAGGAGCGGGCTACCAATCCGTTCGTCAGCGACCGGGCAATGAGACCTGGCTCACGAATTGGCGACTAACCACTCCCCGACAACCGGATCGGTTCAAGGCCGGCCTTCCCGGGCCGATGACAGCGGGGTATGCGAACCCTGCGCTTCAAGATCCTGGCCCTGGCCGGCATGCTCGTCCTCGTCTCGCAGTCTGGCACCATCGCGGCCGTGCTCTTCGCGGCGAATCGCGATGCCGGAATACGCGCCGAGCGCAATCTGGAGAGCGCCGGGACGGCCACCTACCAGCTGGCACGGAGCCGCGGCAACCGGCTGCACATCGCTGGCACGGTCCTTGCGGCAGACCCGTATTTCCGCGGCGCAATCGTTGCCGACGACACCGTAGCTATAACCACCATCCTGGAGGCACAGCGACAGCGAGCGAATCTCGATCTGGGAATGCTGCTGGATCCGCGGGGCCGGATTCTCGCGGCATCTGAATCGATCCGGCAGCAGCGAGTCAGCTACCCCGGGCTAGTCAATCGGGCCAACGGCGAGGGTTTCTCCCGTACGGTGATCAACACCGATAACCGCGCCTACGAGGTTGTTACCGTGCCCGTCGGCGAGGGCGAACCGATTGCGTGGCTTGCCCTGGGACTTCTCGTCGACGAGGCCTTCGCCCGGAGCATCAGCACGCTGACCGGACTCGACGCGACACTGCTTGCCCGGGCAGGCACGGTCCAGTCGGTACTGGGCAGTTCGCTTTCGGATTTCAACCCGTCGACGTTGCTGAATGACCTGACGACGACGAGCGCCCGGGATGGTGCGCCAATGGAATTTACTACCGGTGGCATAGAGCACGTCGCCCTGGTCCTGCCGCTGATCCCTGGCTATGCTGATGTCGAGATCCTGCTGTCTCAACGCCTCGACACGGCGATGGCGTCCTTTGAGTCACTTCGGGTGTGGATCCTGGCCCTGAGCTCCGTAGTGCTGTGCCTGGCGATGGCTGGCGGCATCCTGCTGTCGCGCACGATTTCCGAGCCCGTTCGGGCGCTGGTCCGCGCTGCCCAGCGCATCAGGGACGGGGATTACCGGCAACCGGTCGACGTCCGTGCCGACGGTGAGGTCGCAGTCCTGACCAGCGCGCTGAACGCCATGCAGGAAAGCATCGCCGAGCGCGAGGAGCGCATCCTGTACCAGGCACGGTTCGATGCACTCACCGGCCTGCCGACCCGCATCTCCGCCCTGAACAATCTGGAAGCGGCAATCACCGACGCTGCCGGCCGGAACGAATCGGTGACGGTAATGCTGATTGACCTGAACAACTTCAGCGAAGTCGGCTCGTCCCTCGGTCACGATATCGGCGATGCGTTGCGTTGTCAGGCGGCCGAGCGATTGCGCGGCGGGCTGGACGCAAGCCATATGCTGGCCCGGCTTGAGGGCGACCAGTTCCTCGCTATTCTCGGACGCCACGACCTGGAGCAGGCCCAGGAAATAGCCGAGGACCTGCTCCGCCTGCTTGGAGCCGGGCTGTCGGTGCGGGAGGTCAATGTCAGCGTCGAGGCGCGGATTGGTCTGGCAGCCTACCCGGAGCATGCCGCGGATGCAGATCAACTGTTGAAGCGCGCGGCGGTTGCACGTAGCGAGGCGCGCAGCGCCGAGATTCCGGTACTGGCCTACCAGCCAGGCAACGAGGAACGGCACGTGCGGCAACTCGCCATTCTCGCCGACCTCCGCCGGGCCGCCCGCCACGATGAATTCCGTCTCTTCCTGCAACCCAAGATCCGGCTGTCGGATGGCGCCATCTGTGGCGCTGAAGCGCTGGTTCGGTGGCAACACCCGGCATTTGGCTTCCTCACCCCTGACCAGTTCATTCCGCTGGCCGAAAAGTCCGGCAACATCTCGCTGATTACCCACTGGGCTCTCAGCGCAGCAGTACGCGAATGCCGGCTCTGGCTTGAAGAGGGTCTGGACCTGCCAGTGTCAGTGAACCTCTCGGGCAGGGACCTGCAGAATCGCGACCTCCCCTGCTTCGCCCTGGAACTCCTCCGGGATCACGACCTGCCCTCCCGCAATCTCGTCCTCGAGATCACCGAACAGGCTGTGGTTCGCGACTCACAGAGCGCGACGCTCGTGCTCGAGTGCCTGCGCGACCTCGGAATCCGTATCTCCATCGATGACTTTGGCACCGGCTACTCGTCGCTGGCGCAGCTCAAGCATCTGCCGGCGGACGAACTGAAGATCGACCGCTCGTTCGTCATGGAACTGCCAGGCAACAAGGATGATGCCGCCATCGTCCGTACGGCAATCGACCTCGCCCACAATCTGGGTCTGGAGGTACTCGCAGAAGGCGTTGAAACGCAACCGGCTTTGCAGTGGCTTAAGGCCCAGGGCTGCGAACAGGCCCAGGGGTTCCTGATCAGCAAACCGATGCCGGCAGAGGAATTCTGCACCTGGGTGCGCCGCTACAAGCAGGACGCGACACAGCCAGGAGCCGGGCTGCGTATCGTTTCCTGACGGTCAGCGAACGACGGGTCCGCGGCCAGTTACCATCGCCGTCAGTGCGCCAAAGCCGCCCAGCACCAGCAAAATAGTCAGCAGTCCGCCAAGCGCCGGCACCTGCTGCGCCGCAATCAGGCCCACCACGACCAGCACCAGCACCAGCAAGCTTCGAAAGCCCGCCACCCCCACGCTTAACCGGTTCTGGAGGAGCCGCACGACGATCAGCAGGCCGACGAGACCAGACAGCATCAGCCCGAACAGATAACCCGCCATCACCACGAGGCCGAGCAACCAGCCCAGCACGGTAATGAACAGCACAAAGGCCAGAATGGGAGTAAGCACGACTGACGCGGCGCCCAACAGCAGAGTGCGAACCGGGGCCGCACTGAACACGGCTGCGGATCGGGACACGAGTTGGGGCGCAAACCAGAGCAGGATAAGCGCAGCCACCACCACGGTGATACCGAACGCCCACCCGTCGTCGAATCGATCGGAGGAATCGCTGGCAAAGGTCTGCACGTCCCCGCCGCCAGCCGGCCGCACCTCACCGAGTATCCGGGCGTCCTCGGCAATGAAGGGCGGCTGGGCGCTTCGCCAGACGAGATCGCCGCCGATGACGGCGCCTGATTCCACCCGGATTTCCCGGGCCGCCACCTCGACGTTGCCAGCGACCCGCCCGGATATGACCACCTTGCCGGCAGCCACCCGCAGGTTGTCGCCGATCTGGCCCGCCATTTCCAGGTCGCCGGCCGCTATCCAGGTGCGCCCGCCTATCGCACTCCCGGGCCCGATAAACACGGTGCCACCCGCAATGGTCGCCTGGTCAGTGACGAAACCGGTAATCCCGATGTTGCCACCCGCCACCCGCAGATCGTCGCCGACTCCCCCGCTTAAGTCGATCCGGCCACCGACAACCATCACGTCGCCTTCGACGTCACCCGCAATCCCGGCATTGCCGGCGGCGAGTACAACGGCGCCAGAAACGGAGCCGTCGATCTGTACTTCCCCGCCCATCGCGTAGAGATCGTCGTCGACCACCTCGCTTACGACCACCGAGTCCGAAAAGAGTGTTTCCGCCGAAACAGGTGCGGCGAGCAGGGCTACAGACGCCAGCAACAGCGTAATTACCGGTTTCTGCAGCACTTTCTGTGGGCAACCCATCGCGTTCCTCTTGAAGACAGCCGGTCTCAGCCAGCAGGCCGCAGATCACCAAGAGCAGCGGGCAACGCGTCGAAGACACTGGCGTACTGCCGCTGTTCGGTGCGCGTTTCTTCTTCGGTGACGCCCGCCATGTATTCCCAGTCCGCCTGGCTAAAAAGGCGACCGGCAAGGTCGGTCGTGGCGCCGTGGTGCCCCATGTTGCTAACGATGTACTGCGTGTAGGCTGCGCCGGCCGCCTCGAAGCGCTCCAGGGTCTCGGGGCTGCCGTCTTTTGCCAGATGCTTTTTTGCCGCCACCATGACCTGCAGGAGTTTCTGGTTCCCGGCCAGGCGCTCGTCGAGCTCCTTCAGGGCCTGATCGGCCACTGCATCGGGCTTGCCGAGCTTCTCGCGAATCATGTCGCCCATCTTCACATCCTGGGCATGCAGCCTGCCCATAGACGTTTCCATGTAGTCGCTGACGGCCACATAGAACGGGATGAACGCTCCGTCTCCACCGGACTTGCGGGCCACCGCTGCAGTCAGCGCTTCCCGTACCGACTTCAGCCGGCGACGCTCGCCAGCCACTCTTTCTCGCAGTGTCGTCATGGAAATATCCTCCCGGATTTGGCCCGATTCAGCTTGTTATGGACCCCAGGCCAGGCCGACCTGCAGGGTGTAGACCGGGCCGTCCAGCGTCGCATCGCTGTCCAGCTCAACCGGAGCGTCAAAGTCAACGAAGTGGACCTCCGCGCTGGTCGTCAGGCGAAATCCGCCGACCCGGCTCCCGAACGGAAAGTCGGCGCTGAGCCCCACGTAACCGCCAAGCGCATCGTCGTCGTAATACTCATAAATATCACAACTGAAAAAGCAATCTTCTTCCAGCTCGTCTATCGACGCGCCGTAATAGCCAACACCAGCATCGATATAAAAACGGCGCCCTCCGGGCTCGCCAAACGCAACCTTGACCGACGGCGTCAGGTACACCACGCTGGCCTCCAGGTCTTCGCCCTCCTCGATGCCCGGAATATTGCTGCCGTGAAAGAAGCCGCCGATATTGGCACCCGCCAGCACCGTGGCTGAACCCAGCTGACCGACAGGCCAGTGAAACGCCAGGTCGAGGGCAAACCCGGCTTCGTCGAAATCGGCGCCGGGAAAAGGCTGGATGTCGCCAGCATCCGACCACTGTGAGAAACCAAAGGTGGCGGCAATGCGGCCGCGCTCCGGGGCTTCCGCCGTCTGTGCACTCGCCCCGGCCGGCAATGCCAGGAGCGCCACGACCCCGATCATCGGGACAATCACGCGAGTCAGATTACGCCACATGGAATCGCCTCGGGCCGGAGCGCCTGGAAAGCGGCAATTGGCTAGACATTCAGGGATGCCAGCATGCTGTCCGGATACCGCTCGCCCTGCACGGATTCTTCGGGAACCGCCTTTTCGACGGCGGCGAGTTGTTCCGGCGACAGCTGGACTTCCACGGCACCGGCATTGTCGTCCAGGTAGGGGCGCTTCTTGGTGCCGGGAATAGGGAGAATTCCCTCCCACTGCGCGAGCACCCACGCCAGCGACAGCTGCGCAGGCGAGCAGCCAATGGTCCGCGCGAGCGCCTGCAGACGCCCGGCGACCACCAGGTTCCGGTCCAGGTTCTCGCCCTGGAACCGGGGAAACATTCGGCGCGTGTCGCCATCCGGAAGGTCTGCCGCACTCCCGATCGTCCCGGTCAGGAATCCACGACCCAGCGGGCTGTAGGCGACGAAACCGATACCGAGTTCCCGGCACACTTCCAGTGAGGGTTGGTTCGCGCTGCGCGTCCAGGGGGACAGCTCGCTTTGCAAGGCTGCAACCGGATGCAGCGCATGGGCGCGCCGCAAGGTGGCCGGCGATGCTTCGGAAACGCCCACATGACGGATCTTGCCGGCCTTCACGAGATCCGCCATGGTGCCCATCGACTCCGCCAGCGGAATCCGGGAGTCGATGCGATGGAGATAGAAAAGGTCAATGTGGTCGACTCGCAGCCGCTTGAGGCTGTCATCGCAGGAAACCCTGATCGTTTCCGGACGATTGTCCGCGCCTATGGTGCCATTCGCCGTGCGCGACAGGCCACACTTGGTGGCCAGGAATACCTTCTGGCGCCGGCCCCGGATGCACTCACCGACGAAGCGCTCGTTGGCGCCGTCCTGATACACGGCGGCGGTATCCAGGTGATTGATGCCGAGATCCAGTGCTCGCGTCAGGGTCGCGCGCGCTTCCTTGTCGTCGCGCTCGCCATACCAGCCAACCATGCCCATGCAGCCGAGGCCGAGGGCCGAGATGTGCTCACCGGTGTTGCCGAGTTGGCGGCTACGCATGCGTCAGATGATACCCCGCGACTGGTGCCTGCCGGGATCCCGTGCGACACCACGACGCTCCCCGGTCAGGACGGCGCTGGTCCTGCTTCCACGCCCGAAACGGATGAAAAGTACCGTGTGAGGCGGATCAGGCCTTCCGTGTCGAGCGCGCAGTAGCGCGTGAGCTCTGCTGCCAGGACCGCCCGGCGTGCCGGCGTGATCCCAGGCTGCTGCGCCTCGAGCCACGCGGCGCTGGCCGCCGTCCCGTCCTGCACCTCGCCTGCAGCGTATCGGAGGTCCGGTGCGACCACCGGCAACACCTTCTTCAACGACCAGGAACCCTGCATGTCCGGGTGATAAAAATGCTTTTTTGTCAGCGGGTACAGGTCAACCAGTCGGCCGTTGATGGCATCAAGGCCCGTCACCAGTTCCGGAAATCGCTGCGCCAGGCCATCGATCACCCGCTTCTCATAAGCGGTGTACACGAACACCGGGCCCGTCGCGTCAAGCGCTGCCAGCAACGCTTCCGCGCACTGGCCGCTTGGCTCCTCGCCGCTCAGGTCCAGATGGCTGCGGTGCTCCGTAAGGCCATCGGCGTGAAGGACGTGGCAGGAGAACTGGAACGGCAGCGTCTCGTACGGCCGCGTGCCGGGAAACACCGGCACGGCCGGAGCAACCGTTTCGAAATCGAGAAAATACCTCGGGTAGCCCAGCGTCGCGAGAAACTCGCCGGCCGCCGGATCGAGCTGGGGGATCCCGACGCAGGTCACGGCCTGTATGCGCCGGTGATCGGCGCGAGTCAGTCGCTCCGCGGGAATATCCCGAAGGTCACGGAAGCCCGCGGCCACCAGGTTACCGAGAATTTCACGATCACCGCCAAGCACCTGCACCGGGTAGGCCGCGTCAGCGGGCCAGCAGTGCGCCATGAACGCGCAATCGTAAGGTGTGACGCACCGCTTGCCCGGGCGCACGTCGGGTTCAGTCCGGCCCGCCGCCACCGCCTGCGCCGAGGCCAGCCAGCGCGGAACCTCAGACTGCAGCGCCATGACCTCGCTGGTGATGTCGTGTTCCACCAGCAAGCCCTGGTAGTCCCCGCCGCCCGGGTACACAAAGCGGTTGTCGATATGCGCCAGCGACATCGTCTTGAAGTCCAGGCCGGCGCCACGCGCCACCCAGGCCTGGATCGCACAGTCGCTGATGTGCTCCGGCTTCAGGCTGGTGGACGACTTGACCTCGATCAGTCGTATTCCAGAAGCCTCACGCAGCAGCACATCCAGCCGTACAAGGATGCCCTGGTGCTGGAACGTGGCCTCGTAGACTGGCCGCTGGTCGTCCGGATCCGCAAGCAGGCGCTTCGTGGCCGCCAGTGCTTGACCAAGACCGCCCTCGTACGGAAGCGTCGGTCCGTCCCCGTGTCGAGCGCTGTATAACGCACGCGCCACGTCCCCAACCTCGTGCCCCGTTGCGAAGGCCGCGCGCGTGGCCGCCGACAGTTCGGCCTGTTCCGGGTGATGCACCTCCAGCCACAACCGGCGCTCGCACTGGAGCGCGGCCATGAGCTTCGATTTGGAGAGGCGAACGGCCATACTCTGCCTAACCGACCCGCTGACCGAAGGATGCCGTCATGTCCCCAGTATCGCTGTCCCGCGCCGCCCGCGTGCTGCTCATTATCGGCAGCCTGTCCCTCTTAAGCGCCACCCAGTTGAGTGCGCTCGGCTTCCACGCCTTCCGCAACGTCCTGACGCCAGAACAGCAGGCGTCCTGGCACTGGGCCACGCAACTGCAGTTCTATCACTCCCTGGGACTGGTCCTGCTGGCTCTGCTGGCCGCTCCGCTTGGCAACTCGCGACTGGTGACCATCGCGGGCGGCCTCATGATTGTCGGCCTGCTGGTGTTTTCCGGGAGCATTTACGTCAACCTGCTTGGGCTCGCGCCAGTCGGCCAGGTTGCGCCGTTCGGCGGCGGCTCGTTCATGCTGGCCTGGCTGCTGGTGGCCGTCGCCGCGTTCCGGGCCAGGCGCACCTGACGGCCAACAACTAAATAAAACCAATAACTAAGGTCCGGTACCTTTCGGGAGGTCAGTGCGCTGCCACTCGCCGTCCTGCCACTGGATCTGCCACGCCGGCCAGTAAGTGTCGTCCAGCTTCAGCGTCAGCACTTCCTGCTGGTTGTTCCAGTTCACTGTCGTCAGTCGCACCGCTTCCCGGTTCCGTTTCGTGCGCACGATACCGATGAACTGATCAAGATCAGCGATGGTGATGCCATCCACCTGGGTAATTCGCCGTCCGGCAAACAGCCCGAAGCGGGAGGCCGGCGAGCCAAACGCGAAGTAGGACACGTACACCCCGGTCGGCTCCACACCCCGCTGTGCCGCCATGTCCCGATAGGGCGCCTGCAAAAGCGCGCCGGCCCACATCAGCATCCGCCGCACACCGTCGCCGTTCAGGGCAACGGTCGCCACGTCGAGCCGCAGGACCTCGCCGTCGCGCAGAACCTCGACGGCAACAGCAGGTTTTTGCACCCGTTCTTCCACTTCGCGGAAGCGCGTCACCGGCTGCCCATCGATTGTGAGCAGCAGATCACCCGGCTGAAAGGCGCCAGAAGCCGGCGTTCCAGCCACCGGTCGTAAAACGCTCAGCAGGCGCCGTCGTTCCGGATCGTGATCGCCAATGCGGCGCGCCCAGTCGGCAGACAAACCAAGGCGCCGGGCGGCGGCGATCGGCATCTGGGACCATTCGACCTCAAGCGAACGGAGTTCGCGGCCTGTCGCGACAAGGTCCACCATTTCGCGAACATACTCGACGGGCATGCCACGATTTTCCTGGCGCAAATCCCCAGTCCCCTGCCACGCAAAGCTGGACCAGAGCGCCACCACTTCTCCTTTCGCATTCACCACCACGCCGTCCAGATCGCGAGGGCCATTCACGAGATTGAGCGTCTCAAGGTTGGCCTCCCGGAAGCGGATGGTTCGGGACAGTGGATAAGCAACGGGCTCAAAGGACGCGAATGCCGCCGACTGCGACGCGAGTTTCTCGCCGTTACGCATGCCAACCACCCACAGGTCATCGCCGGTTTCCGGAACGCGGGTCGCGAAGCGGGCCGCCGTGACCGGCGTGTCGCCGATGAGTGCGGGATCGTAGGCCACGAGTGCGAGGTTATGCAGCGGATGGACGTAGGCCACGCGGCCGGGGATCTCCAGCGACTCACCAAAGGTCACCCGCACATCGCCCACCGCCTCGGGAATCGTATTCCGGTCCACAGCCACGAGGCCGCGCCCGGCATCCACGACAAGCCCCGTGCCGTAGTAGTGCTGCTCCGAGACACCAGAGACCGTGTAGGGCATGTCGAATTTCACGAGCACGAGCGAGGGTGTAATCCTGCGCAGGCGGGCATCGGGCTGCTCGACAAAACTGGCCACACCGCCTTCCGGCGCTGAAGGCGCGGGACCTGGTACAAGCGTCCGGCAGGGCCACTCCCCACTCCGGTCATCGCGCCGACAGCGCACCGCCGGAAACCAGCGCCGGTCCATGCGCATCACGCGAACCTTGCTGGACGCCGCCTCGTCGAGCGTCACGAAACGCACGGTGAACCGCTGCTGATCGGCCTTGCCGGCCAGCAGCCGCTCGAGGTCATCAAGCCGCTGCACGGGCTCGCCGTCCAGGCCCACAATGACGCTGCCGCGAGGGATCCCGGCCGCCGCAAACACGAAGCCAGGATTAGCGATGTACACGCCGTCGGCGGCCCGGTTGAAGTGGCGTGCCTGCTGGTAAGACAGGTTGTTGACGACCGCATCGCCAAATTGCAGGTATTCGTCCGGACTCAGCTGATCGAGATCCTGCACGGGAAGCGTGAAGGACAACTCGCCGCCGCCGCGCTCCACGGTCAGGTCCACCGGCTGACCGACGAGGTCGTCGAGCACCGCTGCGAGGGGCACAAACTCGGTCAGGTACTTCCCGTTGATCCGTACGAGGATGTCGCCGACCTGCAGTTTGCCGTCCGAAACACTTCCTGTGAGGATCTCGCTCACCACCAGCATGCCGATCGCATCGGGAAATTTTGCCCGGACGGCGCGCTCGCTCGGCTCGCGCAAACCCAGCCGGCGCAGTTCATCAAAGGCTGTGTACCGGAACGTGGTGCCGAGCGTGCCGCGTGTGACCGGCTGCCCGGCCTGCACGAGCTTCAGGGCACGCTGCACCCGGTCGAGCGGCAGGAAGAAACTGGACGCGGCCTGGTTGCTGGCCCCCGCATTGAGTGCGATCACGCGGCCCTCGATGTCGATCACGGGCGAACCGGACGAGCCCCCGGACGTACTGGATGCCGCCTGCAGGTAAAAGGTGTTGAAGTCGTTGTACTTGCCACGCCCGTAATCCGGCGCTTCGCGCCGCAGGCGGGCGATCGTCCCGGCGAGGATCGACAACTGCTCGCCGTCATCGTTGCCGACTACGCGAATATCGCGGCCGAGTTCGGCGCCAGCCGGGTAGAGCGGCAGCGACCGCGGCTGAATGTACTTGAGAGCCCGTGGATCGTAGCGATAGAAGCCGAAATCGTGCACGGGATCCCGGTAGACGGGGATCAGCTCCACTTCCTCCTGGTTGGTGAACAAGCCGGCGGCCCGCACGGGACCCGCCGTAACGACATGGCGATTGGTGAGAATCAGGCCCCGCTCGGCGTCCACCACGAAACCGGTTGCCTGGCTGGAATCATTCCACTCGGTGTCGAACGCCCGCGTGGCGTCTACCTGGATCGAGACCACCGATGATGAAATCCGTTCCAGCGTGCGCCGCCACGCCACCGGCTCGGCACCATCGGCGCCGTGGACGGCCGGCGCCAGCAGCGCGAGCGTCAGCGCCAGGAACGCAGAGGGCCTACAGCCTGAGCTCATGCCCGAATGCCGAACGGAATTCCTGCTTGAGGGAGGTTGGTGTGAAAGCATGATTCTGGGTGCCGCGGTGCGCGATCTTGATCGACCCCAGCAGCGCCGCGAGACGGCCGGTGTCAGCCCAGGAGAGCCCGCGGGAAATGCCGTGCATAAGGCCGGCGCGATAAGCGTCACCACAGCCGGTCGGATCGAGAATCGCTGCCGGCTTCACCACCGGAATGTCCATCTGCCCGGCACCAGCCCAGATTGCGGAGCCCTGTGCGCCTCGAGTGACAATCAGGGCCTCGACCCGTGAAGCCACGTCGGCTTCGCTCCACCCGGTGCGCTCCATAAGCAGCTTCGCTTCGTAATCATTCACCGCCACCCAGGTGGCCAGCTCGACAAAGTGCCGAAGGTCATCGCCGTCGAACATGGGCAGACCCTGGCCAGGATCAAAAACGAAGGGAATCCCCGCGGCGTGCAGCTGTGCGGCGTGCTCCAGCATGCCCTGCCGGCCATCCGGCGAGATGATGCCGATCCTGATACCAGCATTCGCAGGCACGGTATTGCGGTGTGCCTCGTTCATCGCACCCGGGTGGAAGGCCGTGATCTGGTTGTCGTCCAGGTCGGTGGTGATGTAAGCCTGCGCGGTGAGCATCCCGGGCACGTCGGTCAGGTGATCGAGGTTCACCCCATGGCGCATGAGCCAGGCCCGGTAGTTGCCGAAGTCACTGCCGACAGTCGCCATGATGCGCGGCTCGCCGCCGAGCAGCCGCAGGTTGTAGGCGATATTGCCCGCGCAGCCGCCGAACTCGCGACGGAGCTCCGGCACCAGAAAGGAGACGTTCAGAATGTGTATCTGGTCAGGAAGGATGTGTTCCTTGAAGCGACCCTGGAAGACCATGATGTTGTCGAAGGCAATCGAGCCGCAGATCAGGGCAGACAAACGCTACTCCTCAAGAAATGAATCAGGTCCGGCTCTGCCAGGTCAGGTCGAGCTGCTTCGCGGCCCGCACATCGTCCAGGCGTCGTACCGGTGTAGTCAGCGGCGCGCGCTTCACCTCGGCGGCGTCCCGGATGGCAAGTTCACGAATGTCGATCATGGCCTGGGCAAAGGCATCCAGCTCCTGGCGGGCCTCGCTCTCCGTGGGTTCGATCAGCAGGCACTCCGGCACCAGCAACGGGAAATACGTCGTCGGTGCGTGAACGCCACGGTCGAGCAGCGCCTTGGCAAAGTCCATGGCCGTGACCCCGGTGTCCCGCGCAACGTCCTTCAGCGAGATGATGAACTCGTGGCTGGCACGGCGCTGCGGGTAGGCAACGGTAAACCCGGCGGCGGCCAGTCGCTTCATCAGGTAATTGGCATTCAGCGTGGCAAATCCCGACACGCGGCGCATGCCCTCGGCGCCGAGCAACCGCATGTACACGTAGGCACGGAGCAGGATGCCGGCATTGCCCATGAAGCCGGACAGCCGCCCAATGCTGTGCGGGCGGTCGCTTTCGGCCAGCCAGGCATAGCGGCCATCGCGACGGCCCACGATCGGGATCGGCAGGAACGGTTCGAGACGATCGTTGACCGCCACGATGCCGGACCCGGGTCCGCCACCACCGTGCGGCGTAGAAAAAGTCTTGTGCAGATTGATGTGCACAACATCGAAGCCCATCACGGCGGGCAGGGCCCGGCCAAGGATGGCGTTCAGGTTGGCGCCGTCGTAATAGAGCAGACCGCCCGCGCCGTGCACTACCGCCGCGATCTCGCCGATCCGCCGCTCGAAGACGCCGAGCGTGGACGGGTTGGTCAGCATGATGCCGGCCGTCTGCGGTCCAACGACCCGACGAAGGGCCTCCACGTCCACGTCGCCGTCCGGACCCGTGGGAATCTCGACGACCTCGCACCCACACATGGTTGCCGTGGCCGGGTTCGTCCCGTGGGCGGCGTCCGGCACGATGATCTGCGTGCGCGCCGTGTCCCCGCGGGACAGATGGTAGGCGCGAATCATCGCCACGCCGGCGAACTCGCCCTGCGCGCCGGCCATCGGCGTCAGGGACACACCGCTCATGCCGGTTATGGCCTTCAGGAGTTCCTGCAGGTCGTGGAGGTTCTCGAGTACTCCCTGGGAATGAGCCTCCGGCTCCAGGGGGTGACGATCGAGATACCCGGGGAGCATTGCGAGCTTGTTCGCCGCCCTCGGGTTGTATTTCATCGTGCACGAACCGAGCGGGTAGAAGTGCGTGTCGATCGAGAAATTCAGCTGGGAGAGCCGCGTGAAGTGGCGCACCACCTGCAACTCGGACACCTCCGGCAATGGCGGGATAGTCTGCCGGATTAACGCCGCTGGCAGATCGTCCGTGGCGGCGGCGACGGCCGGAGCGTGCGTGGGCGCCCGGCGGCCCGGCCGGGACTGCTCGAAGATCAGGGGTTCGCGCCTCATGCTGCCACCGCGACGCCGAGCACTTCGGCAAGTGCCTGCCGATAAGCCGCTATATCCGGCGCCGTCCGCAATTCCGTGGCACAGACCAGCAGGGCATGGCCGAGCTCGGGGAAATCGGCTGACAGATCGAAGCCGCCAAGAATTCCCGCCGCCGCCAGCTTTTGCAGAACCGGCGCTGCCGGTTGCGGCAGCGTCAGCACGGTTTCGTGAAAGTACGGTGAGTACGGTGCGCTAACTCCGCCAATGCTGGTCAGCGCGCTGACCAGCGCGCGTGTGTTGGCGTGCGACTGGGCGGCAACGCGACGCAGGCCTTCGCTGCCCAGCAGGGACAGGTAGATCGTCGCCGCCGTCACCATGAGCCCCTGGTTGGTGCAGATGTTTGACGTGGCTTTCGACCGGCGGATGTGCTGCTCGCGCGCCTGAAGCGTCAAGGTGAAGCCCGGGCGGCCCTCAACATCCAGCGTGCCGCCAACAATCCGGCCCGGCATCTGACGAACCAGCGCCTGCCGGCAGGTGAGGAAGCCGAAATAGGGCCCGCCAGAGCTCAGGGGAATGCCCAGCGGCTGACCTTCGCCGCAGGCGATGTCCGCGCCTTTGGCCCCCCACTCGCCCGGCGGCTTCAACAGTGCGAGTGCCGTGGGATTGCAGGCGGCAATGACGAGCGCACCGCGGGCATGGGCCCAGTCGGTCAGCTCGTCGACAGGTTCGAGGCCGCCGAGAAAATTTGGCAAGGGAATGCACAACGCAGCGAAGTCCTCGCTCTCGAGTGCGGCCAGCGCGGCAAGATTCGTGCGGCCACCGGTCGCGGCCAGTTCCACCAGTTCCACGTTCTGACCGGCCAGGAGCGAACGGGCCACCTTGCGCCAGACCGGGTTGAGGTATCGGGGAATCAGTATCCGGCGAGAGCGGGACTGTCGCGCGGCGCGCACCGCCATCAGGCAGGCCTCGGCGAACGCGGTGGCCCCGTCGTACAACGACGCGTTGGACACATCAAGACCCGTAAGGCCCGCCAGCATCGACTGATACTCATAGATCAGTTGCAGCGTTCCCTGGCTCGCCTCCGCCTGGTACGGCGTGTAGGCACTGTAGAACTCGCCGCGGGTGGCAATTTCCCACACGGCCGCCGGAATGTGGTGTTCGTAAGCGCCCGCGCCGATAAAGCAGAGGCTGGCCACGTTGCGCCCGGCTCGCTCAGCCATCAGGCGCGTGATGGCCGGCTCGGACAATCCGGCGGGTACACCCGGCAGGCGGTCGACCTTGAGGCTGGCCGGAATCTCGTCGAACAGGTCGTCGATCGAGGCAGCGCCGATAACAGCCAGCATGGCGGCCGTTTCGTCAGGCGTGTGGGGAATGAAGGGCACGGGCGTCCGGTCGCTATCTCAATGCCCGGTGTCGAGCAGCGCCGTATAGGCAGTAGCGTCGAGCAGGCCCGTCAAATCGCCCTGATCCACGAGCTGGAAGCGAACGAGCCAGCCGGCACCATAGGGATCGGTATTTACCAGTTCCGGCTGCGACGTCAGGGCCGGGTTCGCCTCGATAACGGCGCCGGCCAGCGGCGCGTAGACATCTGAGGCGGCCTTGGTGGACTCCACCACTGCCATGCCGTCACCGGGTTTGAAGCTGCGCCCTTCATCGGGCAATTCAACGTAGACGAGTTCGCCGAGCTGCTGCTGGGCGTGATCGGTGATGCCGACCACAACGGTTCCGTCCTCTTCCCGACGAACCCATTCGTGTTGTCGGGTGTATTGAAGTTGCTTCGGCACGTCAGTCATGCGGGCATTCCTGATTTTTCGACTGGTTGTTGCAACTACTGGACGAGTACGCGGCCGCGGCGAACAAAGGGCGGCCGCACGAATCGTGCGGCCTTCAGCGCCCCGCGGATCTCCACCTGACACAGTCCCTCGGCGGCTACCGGCACCCGGGCCAATGCGATCGACCGTTCCATGGTGGGAGAAAAACCGCCGCTGGTGATCACGCCTTCGCCGGCCGGGGTGAGCACCCGCTGACCATGGCGCATGATACCGCGATCCTCCAGCAGCAGGCCGGTCAACTTCTCGGTTATGCCCGCCACCTTCTGCTGCTCCAACGCGGCCCGCCCGCGGAATTGCCGGTCCGCCGGCTCAAACGCTACGGTCCAGGCGAGGCCCGACGTTAGCGGGGACGTGCCGGCATCCATATCCTGCCCGTAGAGATTCAGCGCTGCTTCCAGCCGCAACGTGTCGCGCGCACCCAGACCGCAGCGCGTAGCGCCCGCCCCTGCCAGCTCGTTCCACAAGTCGAGGCCAGCTGCCACGGGCAGCACCACTTCGAAGCCGTCCTCGCCGGTATACCCGGTCCGCGCGACGAACAGGTCGTCCTGCAGCATGGACTCAAACGGCTTCAGCGCCAGTGACGCGGTTCCCGCGCCATCGGGCAGGAGCGGCGCCAGGAGTTCCCGCGCCGCCGGCCCCTGCACGGCGACCATTAGCAGGTCGTCCCGATGCCGCAGTACGACGTCGTCCCGGTCTGCAACGCGTGCGAGCCAGGCCAGATCCTGGGCGCGGGTGGCAGCGTTCACGACGAGGCGATAGCGATCATCGCCGGTCCAGTACGCAATCTGGTCGTCCACTATCCCGCCGGCGTCGTTGAGCATGCAGCTGTACAACCCCTGCCCGGGCTGACGCAGCTTGCCGATGTCGTTCGCGAGCAGGCGCGCGAGAAACACGGCGGCGTCCGGGCCGATAACGTCCACCACGGTCATGTGTGACACGTCGAAAATGCCGCAGGACTGGCGGACTGCCTGGTGCTCAGCCAGGGCCGATGCGTAGTGCAGCGGCATGTCCCAGCCACCGAAATCCACCATGCGGGCGCCAGCGGCCACGTGCGCTTCGTAGAGGTGCGTCTGGTGACCCATCGCCAGTCTCCCGTCAGTTCATTGCCGGCGCGGATGTAGCGAGGGTGTGCATCGCGAAGACCACGCGCTCTTCCACGGATGCGCCGGTAGCGCGCGCTTGCGCCAGGGCCAGCCGTGCACGCAGGCCGCAACGGTTGGCAATCTGGATGTTGAGCCCCGGCCGTGCGTTCAGCTCCAGAAGCATCGGTCCCTTGTCGCGATCGAGCACGATGTCGACACCGAGGTAGCCAAGCCCGGTCAGGTCATAGCACCTGGCCGCAAACTGCAGCAGGTACTCCCACTGCGGAATCTGCAGGCCGGCAATCAAGGCGCCGGTATCGGGGTGTTCGGTTACCAGGGAGTTGCCGGTGACCCCATGGGTGGTCTGCCCCGTGGCGAGATCGATACCGGCCCCCACCGCACCCTGGTGCAGGTTGGCCTTGCCGTGCGAGCGGCGCGTGGGCAGGCGGACCATGCCCATCACCGGGTAGCCTCGAAAAACGATAATCCGGATATCGGGCACGCCACGGAAAGCGTGCTCGGCAAACGTTGCATCGAACTTGACGCAGTATTCGACGAGCGCCACGTCACGATGCCCGCCAAGGCTGTACTGGCCGCTGATAATGTTCGACAGGTGATGCTTCATGTCGTCCTCGCCGAGGATGGTGCCGTCGACCAGCCGGTACACGTTGCGATCCTTGACCCGCGCTGACACCACCAGGATGCCGTCACCGCCCGACCCCTGCGCCGGCTTGACCACGAAATCCCGGTGACCTTCAACAATCCGCGGCAGGTCACGCACTTCGCGATGGCTGCTGATCACGCCATAAAGTTCAGGCACGGGGAGTCCGGCAGGTGCGGCCAGGCGCTTGGTCGCCAGCTTGTCATCAACGAGCGGGTACAGGCGGCGCGGGTTGTACTGCATGATGAATTCGCAGTTACGCTCGTTGAGGCCGAGCACACCGATGGCATTCAGCTTGCGGATGAGGCCAAACATCAGCGTTTCAATGCTGCCAGCGACTTGAAGCGGACCAGCTCCAGCAGCCGGTAGCCGCTATAACGCCCGAGAACCAGGCAAATGGCCAGCACCCCGAGCAGCAGCTCCGGAAACACGAACAAGAGATGCTTCAGTACGTCGACGTCCATCACGCTGAAGCAGATGGCGGCCACGATCAGGCTGCCGACCCCCTGCTGGATCGCCTCACCGGGGCCGCGCTCCTCCCAGACTATCGACATGCGCTCGATGGTCATCGTCAGGATGACCATGGGAAACAGACCGACGGAGAGGCCCATGTCCAGGCCCAATTGGTGACTGACGATGCTGATCAGCGCCATAAGCATCACCACGATGATCAGCACCGAGGCAAGGCGCGGAACCAGGAGCAGGCGCAGGTTCTCCATGAAAAAGCGGATGAGCAAGCCAAGCGCGACCACGAGCGAGAACAGAATGACTCCGGCCAGAACCTGGGTCTCGCGGAACGACAGCGCGACCAGCACCGGCATGAAGGTACCGAAGGTCGCGATGCCGACCACGTTCCGCAGCACCACCACGACCAGAGCACCGAGTGGAATCATCAGCAGAACGGCGTAAACCGCCTGGGTCTGGATTGGCAGGGAGAACAGCGAGAAATCGGAGATCCGGGACTGGACGGTCTGGACCCGGCGTTCGGCGACCAGCACCGGGTCGGCCTCGTTGCGCTGTACGGAGAACGTGATCGTAGGCTTGCTGCCGCCGTCCATGCCATACAGCGGCTCCTCGCCCCGCCACCAGATCAGGAAATTATCCGGCAGCCCCTGGGCGCCGTTGGCCGGATCAAAATACACCCAGCGCTCACCATCGTGAACTTCCAGCCAGGGCAGCACCCGCGCCTGTCGCTCGCGATCTACAAGGTTCACGCCACGGATGAGACGAGCGGGTATCTGTGCGGCCGCCAGGACCGTAATGGCCACCCGGGCACGCGACGTTGAATCGGTATTGCCACCGAGCAAAAGGTCCACGTTCTGGTCGTCGGCCGAATCGGCCAGGCGCTTCAGCAACTCGACAGTCAGCGACACCGCATCCGCGGACTGGTTTCGCACCTGGGCCACGAGTTCCTGCAGGGCGGTGTCGAGAGGCTCGCCAAGCACGGGCAACGCCGGGAATGGCGGCGTGGTGTCGTTCTCTACCTGCCGCGGATCCTTGTAGACGACCGCCCGGTAGTACAGCGTTTGCGGTCCCTTGGCCCGACGGATTGCCCACTGCACCTGGCGACCACCGGCCACATAGCGCGTCGTGAAGCCAAAACCACGGGACACAAAATTCTCGTCCAGCATCGCAAAACCGGGGGTCAGACCCGGGATATGGAGCGTGGCCTTCACCGGCATGGACTTCTCGCCAGCATCGAATTGAACCGTGGTTTCCACCGTCCAGATGCGGGTCTCTTCCTCGGGCAACAACGGATACCCGAGCCCACGCCACTTGTAGAGAAACAGAGAGCCGCCAATCAGAAACAGGATCAGGGCCAGAACCCAAACCTTATAAGCTTTCATGCGGCTCCCAAACTCTGACGGTGACCGATCCCATAGCCTGCTCCGCGAGCAGGTGTTTGATAAGCGGCAGGCGATCCACCACGCCCAGTCCCGCAGTGGCGAGACGCATCAACGCTGTTGAGTCACTCGTAAACACGCGGTGCAGTCCCTCCATCGCCGCCATTGTGAGCAGATTGTTTCCCTTGCGAGCTCGCTCGTAGCGGCGCAGCACCAGGGCATCGCCCGGGTCAGCGAGCTGCGCGCCAAGCAGATGCGGCGCCAGAGTGTGGGCCAGGGCGGCGGCATCGAGCAGCCCCAGATTAATGCCCTGCCCGGCCAACGGGTGAATCTGGTGGGCCGCATCACCGATCAGGGCGAAACGCGGGCCAGTGTAGCGATGGGTATGGCGTGCAGCCAGCGGGATAGCCAGCCGGCGGGTCGTCGCCCGGAGCTTGCCAAGGACACTACCCGTCGCAGCGGTCAGGCGGGCGCCAAAATCGTCATCAGGAAGCGCCGCAAGCTCACGGGCTTCGGCCTCGAAACAGGACCAGACGAGTGAACAGCGTCCGTCTGCCAGCGGCAAGAGCGCCACCGGGCCTCCGTGCGTGAAGCATTGCCACGCCGTGCGCTCGTGAGGCCGCTCGCTACTGACGTGGGCCACCAGGGCCGATTGTCCGTATTCGCGGGCCGTGGACTTCAGTCGGAGCTGCGCTCTCACCCAGGAATCGGCACCGTCTGCGCCCACCAGCAGTCGCGTCCGCAATTCCGCACCGCCGGCGAGCCGCACGACCATCGCGTCGGGCTCCTGAAGCAAGCCGATGGGTTTTGCATCACTGAGCAGAGTAACCGGCCCGTCGGGATAATCCGCCAGGACATTCCACAGGCCCTGGCGCAGCCAGTCGTGCTCGACAATGTGACCCAGCTCAGGAAGGCCGCTGTCCGCGGCATCAAAGCTGATGCTCCCGGGTCCGGAGGCAGTGCTGTCGGACTGCCACACCCGCATGCGCTCGTAAGGTGCGGCCCGCTCCGCCGGCAGCGTCTGCCACGCGCCACAGGCCTCGAGGATCGCCCGTGCGGCCGGCGCGATCGCGAAGACGCGCAGGCCGGTGTCAGCGTCGGCGGCCAGGGGCAGCGGCGCCTGCGACTCAAGCACGCCAATCCGGACTGCCGGGCGGCGGTTGTGCAGGAACTTCCGTAGCAGGCAGGCGCAGGCGAGTCCCGCCACACCGCCCCCGACTATCAGTACGTCGTAATCGTGATTAGTCATGGCAGCAAGCCCCGCGCCAATCTCGTTCGTCGGCCAGCAAGGCCCATGGTTTCGCGTGCTAGCAGCCGCTTGGCGCCTGGAGCCGTGTCGAACAGCAGCAGACCGAGGCCACGCAAAGGCCCGAGACCCGTGCGGTCGAAGAACCGGATCAGGCCATCCGTGAAGGCCACCACTTTGCGCTGATCGGGCCGGCGCCAGTGGGCATAACCAGCCAGCAGCGACTCCCGGCCCGAATCCGGTTCTGCGTCGGTCCGGCGCATTTCGGCAGCAACGAGTTCTGCCAGGGCGGCGGCATCGCGCAAGCCGAGGTTGTAACCCTGCCCGGCCACCGGGTGCAGGCCGTGGGCCGCATTGCCAACAATGGCCACACGGCGCGTGGTCACGGCCGCGGCCTCGACGAGCTCCAGCGGGTAGCAGTGGCGAACGCCAACCCGCTGGAAACGCCCGAGCCGAAAGCCGAATTCCCCCTGCAGCAACTCGAGGAACGCGGAATCCGGTAACGCCTGAACGGCTTCGGCCGCAGCATCACGACGTGTCAGGACAAAGACATAGCGATCGTCTCCGGCAGGCAACAACGCCAGCGGACCGTCAGCGGTAAACCGCTCGTAGGCTACGGTACCCGCGCCCGGCTTCTCCACGGACACATTCCCGACGATAGCAACCTGCTCGTAAGGCCGCGTCCGTGCCGCAATCCCGAGCGACCCACGGAGCGTCGACCGGGCTCCGTCCGCCACGACCAGCAGCCGCGTGCGGATTATGCTGACTGCACCGGCCTGTTCGACCTGCACCTTAAGGGCATCCGCCGAGTCGGTAACAGCGGTCACGGTGGCCGGCGAATGCACGGTGATGTTCGGGCTGCCGGCCAGCACCCGCCACAGTGCCGCCCCCAGCAGCCGGTTCTCGACGACGTAGCCGAGCGCCTCACCACCGTCGTCATCCGCGTCAATCACCGCGGTCCCCAGCCTGCCGCGCTCGGAGACATGAATCTTGAGGATCGGGGTCGCCCGCGCGGCGATGCCTGGCCAGATTCCAAGCGCCTCAAGGATGTGCTGGCTGCTCCGCGACAGCGCGGTGGTTCGCGCATCAAAACTTGGCTGACCGGGTTTTCCAGCCGGAATTGCCTCGACGAGCAGAACGCGTAGCGGCAAACCGGTCAGCGCCACCGCAAGACTGGCGCCGACCATCCCACCACCCGCGATCAGCACATCACAGTCGGTACCGGAGGTCTTGCCCAACGCCTTCTTCACTGCGCGGACGAACCGATCATGGCTTCGATCACGTCAGGATCCCGGGGCAAGTCACGACTCAGCACTTCCGACCCGTCACGAGTGACCAGCACATCGTCCTCGATGCGAACCCCGATGTTCCACCAGCGCTTCGGCACCCCCCGCGCGCCTGGCGGAATATAGATGCCTGGTTCGACGGTCAACGCCATACCTGGTTCCAGGACGCGCCACTGGTCGCCAATCTTGTATTCGCCAACATCGTGCACGTCCATTCCCAGCCAATGGCCCGTGCGGTGCATGAAGAACTTCTGGTAAGCACGCGTGCGAATCAGCGCAGGCACAGCGCCTTCCAGCAGGCCGATCTTTTTCAACCCCTTAGTTACGCTACGAACGGCGGCCTCATGAGGCTCGATCCAGCCATTGCCCGGCGCCACAGCGGCCAGGGCGGCCTCGTGGGCCTCGAGAACAACCTCGTAGACCGCCCGTTGCTCTGGTGTGAAACGCCCGTTTACCGGGTAGGTACGCGTCACGTCCGAGGCGTAGTAGTCGTACTCGCAGCCGGCATCGACCAGCAGCAGGTCGCCATCCTCCATACGCCGGTTGTTGGCTTGATAGTGCAGGATGCAGGAGTTAGCGCCAGAGCCAATGATCGGCAGGTACGAGGGCCGCGCCCCGTTGGCGCGAAACTCGTGCATGAACTCCGCTTCGATCTGGTACTCGAACAGGCCGGGCCGGCAAATGCTCATCGCCCGCCGGTGTGCCTGCACCGCAATACGAGCCGACCGGCGCATTGCGCCCACTTCTTCACGGCTCTTGAACAAGCGCAGGTCATGCAGCAGGTGATCGAGCGCAATGAACTCGTCCGGCGTGTGCGCACCGGCGCCCCCGTCCGGCGCGTGCCCGCCGGTGCCCCCGCGAGTCCGGATACGGGACACCCAGCCCATCAGGCGCTGGTCAAATTCCCGCTGCACGCCCATGGTGTAGAACACGCGCTCGCTGGAGCCGATAATCTTCGGCAGCATTTCCTCGACGGCCCCGATCGGATAGGCCGCATCCGCTCCGTACCCGGCAACCGCGTTCTTCGGACCAGCGCGGGTACCGTCCCAGGTTTCCCGTTCGGAGTCGCGTTCCCGGCAGAACAGCAAATACTCACCCCCTGCCCTCCCTGGCGCCAGCACGGCCACTGCCTCCGGTTCGGCAAAGCCCGTCAGGTAGTAGAAATCACTGTCCTGGCGATAGGGGTACTGGACATCCCGGTTGCGCAACCGGGTGAGCGCGGCAGGCAGGATGGCCACGGAGCCCTTGGCCATCATGCGCATCAGCTGCCGCCGGCGGCGGAGAAATTCGTCAGGGTTCATTAGGAAGGAAGCTCAGTGCCTGCCTGCGGAAAGAACGCGCTGCCGGACCACGGTCAGCTCTTCGTACACCAGCTGCACGCTGACGCGAACGTATTCAACGAGCTCCACGTAAGCGGCTTCGCCATCCGCGTCGGGTTGGTCGTCGCCGACTGCCACCTGGGCCATTTCACTGAAGTCGCGGACGATCTCGGCGGTGTTGCCACTGTTCAGCTCGGCTTCGGCGTCGCCGATGCGCGCAGCCACGAAAAGCCCGTGATTGAAGCCCAGACACCACTGGGCCAGGCCATCGACCCGCTCCACCAGTGGCTGGTCATCAGCCGGGAGCAGGGGCTGAAAGCTCATTTCAGCCCCCTCAAGGGCCGAGCAGGCACTGGCCGCAAGGGCCGTCAGCAGCGCCCCGGTCTGCCCCGTGACCGTCTCGTTAGCCTGCGCATCAGACAGGGTGTCTGCCAGCCAGACGGACGGGCCGCCAGCGCCAAGCCCACAGACGAGGCCGCAGAGGCTGCCATGGGCTTCAGACGCGTCGGTAGGCGCCTCGACGCGGCGCAGGGCCGTATCGATGGCGTCGAAGCTCTGGGAATCAGGGCCAGTCGGGGCTTTTAACATCTTCCGGAACCGGTATTCATCCTAGCACCGCACCAATCCACGCCGCATTTGACCGTAGCTGCGGGCTAACACTATATTCACTTCATGACCAACTCACTTGAAAAGACGTTTACACGCGAACTCGAGCGTCTTGAGCGGCGCCTGGATGAACTCGTGGTGATTACGAGCCAGCTAAAAGAAGAGAACCAGTCCCTGCGCCAGAGGCAGGACAATCTTATTGCCGAGCGGGCCACCCTGTTACAGAAAAACGAACAGGTTCGGGCCAGGGTCGAGGCTATCATCGGCCGGCTGAAAGCCATGGAGCACGGTTCGTGACCGAAACCATTACCAAGGTCAATATCAAGATCCTTGAGAAGGAATACCAGATCTCCTGCCCCGCGACCGAGCGCGGCGCGCTGCTGGATTCCGCCGAGTTATTAAACGCCAAAATGCGGGAGATTCGCGATACCGGCAAGGTCATCGGCCTCGACAGGATTGCGGTCATGGCGGCCCTCAACATGGCCAACGACCTGCTGCGCTCCCACAGCCGCGGCGCCGTCCTCGAGGGGGATGCCAAGCTTCGCCTCCAGGCCATGCGCGAGCGTGTTGAGGGGGCGTTAAAGGGCGGTCGCCGGCTGGACCTCTGAATTTGCCGCGATAACCTGCGTCACGTTTTTTTCACCGACTCCACTTATAATAAAGTCGGTCTCTCCTGCGGTGTTCGACAGCGGCTTGATAGGTCTCTCGACCCTTAATCGCGCTTTCGGGATCGGTACTGTTGGCAGTTTGTGCATGACCGCGCCTAACTACATGTTTGGAGCGGGAAGCCTGCTCTGCCGCGTTTGGTCCCACCTGATGCTCTTGGTCTGTGAGCAGCAGGCCGCACCGGCACAGGCGGGAGAGACCACCCCCCTGCCGTAGTCACCCCACCATGCCCGCACCCAGAACCAGCGACGATCCCGGGCCAAAGGCCCGACTCCGTCACGAGGTTCGCGCGAAACGGTTTGTACTCCCCGTCGCTGAGGCACGCGCGGCTGCCCGGCGCGCCGTCCACCACCTCTGGTCTCTGCCCTTTATGGCGCGCGCAAACAGCGTTGCCCTGTACCTGCCGATCGGCGGCGAACTCGACTGCACGCCCCTGGCAATTCAGGCCTGGACCCGCGGTCGGAATGTGTTTCTACCCCTTATTTCCGGGAACCAACTGCGCTTCGCACCCTTCCGTCCTGACACGGAACTGCGGGCCAATCGTTTCGGAATCCTGGAGCCAGCGACACATGCGCGACACTTGTGTAGCGCCCGCCACCTCGACGTGATCGTCGCACCGCTGGTCGCTTTCGATCAACAGGGAAGGCGCCTGGGCATGGGTGGTGGTTACTACGATCGAACACTCGCGTTTTTGAAGCAGCGCTCGTGCATGCGCCGACCACACTACGTTGCGGTCGCGTTCGAAATGCAGAAGGTTGAAGTCGTGCCGGTTGAAGAATGGGACGTGCATTTCGATGCAGTCGTCACGGAGAAGGCAACCTATCGCTTCACCTGACTTGTGGTCTGTTCGCAACCGATCCCGAACAAGAAAAGACCCCCTTGCTGGAATTTTGCAAACTGTTGTATATACTCACCCTCGTCTATCCCGACACGGAGACTATTACTATGGCTACGAAGAAAGGTTCCAAGAAGGTTTCGAAGAAAAAGACTAAGAAGAAGGCTGCCAAGAAAAAGCGTTAGTAACGTGTCGGCGTGAGACTCGAAAGAGTTTCACGCCGATCCTCGAAAGAGGCCGATCCTCGAAAGAGGAAACACGTGAAGATCAGTGCCCGCCTCTGGCGGGCACTTTTTTTGGTACCTTACTTTCCAACGCCCCTTAGAGCCGATGCCATGGACCAGAACAGCCGCAAGCAGGAGGTTGCCCGGGCCGCCCTGGAGTTCATTAAACCGGGCATGGCGCTGGGCGTCGGAACGGGGTCGACGGCCAATTATTTCATCGACGAACTCGAGCGCTTTCGGGGGGACCTGACCGCCGTCGTTGCCAGCTCCCGCGCAACGGAAGCACGGCTCCGGGCCCGGGGATTTACGGTCCAGGAACTGGATGAGGTCGGCGACCTGGACCTCTACGTGGATGGGGCCGACGAAGCCAACAAGCACTTTCACCTCATCAAGGGCGGGGGCGGCGCCCTGACCCGGGAGAAGGTCGTGGCTGCGGCATCCCGGAAGTTCGTCTGCATCATCGACGACAGCAAGTGGGTGGCGACCCTGGGCAAGTTCCCACTGCCGGTCGAGGTCATTCCCATGGCTCGCTCATACGTTGCCCGGCAGTTTGTGAAGATGCGTGGCCAGCCGGTTTGGCGGCAAGGCTTCACCACCGACAACGGCAACCAGATCCTGGATGTCCACAAGCTCCAGATGACCAACCCCACCGAACTGGAGACCCGGCTGAACCAGATTCCCGGAATCGTCACCGTTGGCCTGTTCGCCAATCGCCCGGCGGATGTCATCCTGCTGGCCAGCGAGAGCGGTGTGAAGCGCCTCGACCGCCATTAGACCGGCGGCACAAACGGAAAGGGCCCGCCGAAGCGAGCCCTCAAGGATTGAATGGCTGGGGGACTAGGATTCGAACCTAGGTTCTCGGAGTCAGAGTCCGATGTCCTACCGCTGGACGATCCCCCAGTGAGCAGAACGCATTATAAGCACGCTGCATCCGCAGCCGGCGGGGGAACAGTTAGCGCTTCGAGAACTGCGTCGCGCGACGAGCCTTGCGCAGGCCGACCTTCTTGCGCTCGACCTCACGGGCGTCACGGGTGACATAGCCGGCCTTGCGCAGGGCCGGGCGGAGGCTCTCGTCGTAAGCCATCAGGGCGCGGGTGAGGCCGTGGCGAATGGCGCCGGCCTGGCCGGTGGTTCCACCGCCAGCCACATTGACCACCACGTCGAACTGACCCTCCATCTGGGTCAATTCCAGGGGCTGACGAACAATCATCCGGGCCGTCTTGCGGCCGAAGAACTCGTCAATCGGCTTCCTGTTGATGGTGATGTCGCCCTTGCCGCGGCGGATGAAGACCCGTGCGGTGGACGCCTTGCGGCGGCCGGTGGCGGAGTACTGCTGGGGCTGGGTAGTGGCCATGTGTTGTATTGCCTGCCTGGTCTGATTCGGGGAGTTGGATTACAGCTTGAGTGGCTCAGGCTGCTGGGCGGAGTGTTCGTGCTCGCCACCGGCATAGATACGCAGTTTTTTCAGCATGGTGGCACCCAGGCTGTTCTTCGGCAGCATGCCCTTGACGGCCTTCATCAGGGCGCGCTCCGGGTGCTCTTCCATCATCTTGCCGAGCGTGACGGTCTTCATGTTGCCGACATAGCCCGTATGGTGCCGGTAGAGCTTATCCTTAAGCTTGTTGCCCGTGGCCTTGATACGCGCGGCGTTGACCACAACGATGTAATCACCGGTGTCGACGTGGGGCGTGAATTCGGGCTTGTGCTTGCCGCGCAGCCGGAAGGCAATCGCGGACGCGAGACGACCGAGCGTGCGATCCGTGGCATCCACCACATACCAGCCGCGCCGCACCTCATGGGATTTGGCAGAAAACGTGCCCATCTGAAACCTGTCTGTCGTTCTGGAGTTGTTCGGAACCCACACCTTCCGGGAGATTGGCCTTATAAAACCAAGAACCGGGGGCCGTACACGAGGTCCGGCAAGCTGGCCAGCCTCTGGTGGGCCGCAAAGTGTAGGTGGCCGGGCGATTTTTTTCAAACAGGCCGGGCCCGGCTACCCCCGCAACGGGCAGCCGGTCCGGGCCCAGCGGGTCAATAAAGCCTGCCGCCGCTGCGGCTGGAAGCCGTATTCCAGGGTGATTGTCGTGCAGGTGTATATGCCGCGCAGCAGGCCGGATCGCCTCATTCTGGTCGCCCCCGCCCCCAGGTCCGCCTGCTTGGCGCCGGCGCCCACCTCGACGTCGAGGAAGTGCGCCTCACAGGATGCGCCAGCCAAGACCGGCCGCTTCGTAGCGTTGCTGGTCGTACGCGTCCGTGATGTCGTCCTGGGACTTGAATCCCGCCCAATAGGCCTCGGCGGTGCAACGACCCCTTGAGACGGCCAAGTCATTCTGCGTTCTCCGTCATAAGCAGCGGGGTTTCATGCCCGGGTTGCCCCCGGCAGCGGCCGGCGACCATAATTGAACCCGATGTGCGCCGTCCACCCGATCAGCG
>CAZPNN010000126.1:0-13422 GCA_964587605.1 uncultured Chromatiaceae bacterium | reverse complement strand
AGCAGCGATTGCAAAGCCAACTACCGGTTGATCGCGCACAGATAATCTGTCTCGACACCGACCGGGCAGCCATTATTGCCCCGGAGTCCACGTTGCGAGCGCCTAACTGTGCTACGGCGAGCAACCTTGCCTACGTCATCTATACGTCCGGATCCACTGGACACCCGAAAGGGGTGATGATCACGCACGCGGCAATCTGCAATCACATGTACTGGATGAAGCGCTCGCATGCATCGTCAGCCGGGGACGTGGAATTGCAGAAGTCGCCGTTCGGATTTGACGCCTCGGTGTGGGAATTCTTCGCTCCGCTAATGACTGATTCAATCCTGGTCATGGCGCCGCCTGACGCTCACCTGGATCCGGTTCACCTTACCGAGATGATCCGCACGCATCGTGTTTCGACACTGCAGGTGGTTCCGTCGCAATTGCGCATGCTCTTGGACGAGCCGACGTTCTGGAATTGCGGATCCTCCCTGCAGCGAGTCTATTGCGGTGGGGAGCCGCTCGCCAAAGAACTGTGCGACGCCTTCAACGCGAGGCTGCCGCACGCCAGACTATTCAATATGTACGGCCCGACGGAAGGGTCGATAGATTCGACATACTGGGCTTGCCCGGGTGAAAATATTCCCGCAGCGATACCGATCGGCAAACCGATTGATAACGTCCGGGCGTACGTAGTGAACCCGCAAATGCAATTGATGCCGGTTGGCGTGCCCGGCGAGCTATTGGTGGGCGGGGCTGGCCTTGCCCGCGGCTACCTTAATGACCCCAAACTTACCGCCGAGCGCTTCTTCCCGGATCCGTTCTGCGCGGAACTGGGAGCGCGTGTGTACAGGACCGGTGATCGTGCGCGCATTCTGCCCGATGGCAACATCGAATTCCTGGGCCGGCTCGACTATCAGGTAAAGATTCGCGGCGTCCGTATTGAGCTGGGAGAGATCGAGGCCGGAATCGCCGAACACGACGCAGTGCGCGAGGTGGTGGTCATGGCGCACGAGTTCGCGCCCGAGGACAAGCGTCTCGTGGCCTACCTCGTCGCCGAGAATCCGCCCGCTAATCTGATCGACGAGTTGCGCACGCTCATTGAGGCCAAGGTGCCCAACCACATGGCTCCCGCGTACTTCGTCGTCCTGGATGCATTGCCGCTCACGCCCGCTGGAAAAGTTGATCGCAAGCAGCTTCAGACTCCTCACCAAACGTCCCTGCAGCAATTCACCTACGTCGCGCCACGCACGCCAACGGAAAAAGCATTGGAGGCAATCTGGCGCGAGGTTCTCCAGCTTGAGAATATCGGCGTCCAGGGGAACTTTTTCGACCTGGGAGGGCATTCGCTGCTGCTCGTCAAGCTGATCAGCAAAATCAATTCAGTCCACGGCATCAAACTGGGCGTTCCGGACTTCCTCCAGAATCCGACCATTGAGCAGGTGGCCAGGCTGATCGATAGAAAATGGACTAACGGTGCGCCACTTGGAAGAGTCATTTCGCTTAAGGAATGCCAGGTCGGACTCCCCGTGTATTTCATTTACGCTGGACCGAGTGAGTTTCGCATTGCGGGACACATGGGTGACAGCCACCCGGTCTTTGGGGTCGAAGTGCGGTGGCCATTGGCCTGGCGTAATGCGCTGTCTGCGAACCGGGAAGCCGCCTTCCCAAGCATGGAGGAGATGGCCGCTCCCTACGTGGCGGCAGTTAAGGCCCATGCCGGCTCTGGCCCCTGTGTGGTGGCGGGTCTTTCCTATGCCGGACTAATTGCCTTTGAGGTGGCCCATCAAATCAATAGGCTGGGTGGCAAGGTGGAGTTCGTCATTCTCATCGATTCGCAAGCCCAGCCTCCGGACCCTTTCCAACTCGCGTGGCACGTATGGCGACAGGACTGGTTGCAATCGCCGGACGCCTTGTCGGTACCCAAGGCTTTCCAATCGCTTGGTTCGCGCATGAGGAGTTCGTGGCACTCCACCTTGTGGCTGCTTGGAAAGGCAAAGAACAGGCTGTGGTCATACTTCAGGCGTCATCCTGAGCCGGATCTGGACACGCTGACCGGCGTGCTCGACGAGCAGGGCGCGCCGATGCCCTGGGGACTCCTGGACCGTCTGTATTGTGAAATCGACAAGAATTATCATCCGTGCAGCCTGGACAGCCGGGGGGTGCTGCTACGGACAGCCGAGATAGAAGGAAGGCAGGCTATTTCCCCAGACGAAACGCTGGGTTGGGGAAATCTGTTTAGGCGGGGCCTGGATATCATTCCGCTGGCGGGAGACCACTGGGCAATATTCGGGGAGCAGATTCCGACCATAGCGCGAGGGATAGATCGAGTACTCAAGCAGCGCTCACCAGACCGGGACGACAAGGCCGACAACAGTTTGTGATTGCACGTGCGTTGGTCGGGCTGGCAATTCGATCGGGATGATGGGCACCGTCGGACTTTGGCGATGGGCCGCACTCGCAACCTGCGCGGTTATCGCCGCCCTGATTATCGTCGCCCCCGATCCGGACGCAAGCCTTCGCTCTGCTATTGCGCTTCACGATTTTGGCCACGTCATCGCATTTGGTGTGGTGACAGCGTTGTTCTCGTTCGCGCTGCCCGCCCGGAATCACCAGGGCTTCCTGCCCAGGGCGCAGGCGGCGGCCCTGGCAGCGAGTGCAGCGATCGTACTCGGTGTGGTAGTTGAACTTGCACAAGCAGTGAGCGGAGGCAACGGGGACCCGTGGGATATCCTGCGGAACGCTGGTGGGGCATTCTTTGTGGCGGTCGTATTGGTCGTGCGGGATCCCGCGCTCTCGGCCCGCGCGCGCGCGGCTTTAACGGTCGCAGCAATTCTGGTCCTGGGGCCGTTCACGTTCCCGCTCCTCGCGGCGTTGCGCGACGAGGCGCTCGCTCGTGCCCAGTTTCCGATACTGGCAAGCTTCGAGAGTGCGCGGGAATTGTCACGCTTCCAGTTCGGCGAGGACTACAACGCAAGACTTGTTTCAACATTAGACGACGAAGGACGATCGACTTCAGGCGTGCAGCTGAACTTGCCGCCCGGCAAGTATCCCGGCGTCGTGCTGAGTTACTTTCCGGGGGACTGGCGTGGATTCCGGGTGTTGCAGCTGCTGCTCGTCAATCTCGAGCCTGTGCCGTACGAAATGGTGGTACGAATTGACGATGCCGAGTACGACTACAGGCTCGACATGGGGGATCGTTACAACCGGTCATTTGTCTTGTCGCCGGGGGCAAACCGGATTGAAATTCCACTGGCCGATATTGCGGCAGCGCCACGTAGCCGGCGCTTCGATCTAGGGCGGGTGCGGTCGTTGCTTGTGTACGCGGTCGATCTCACGCGGCCGCGGGAAATTATCATCGGCCCAATCGTTCTGGTCCGATAAGTCCGAGTACAAGCGGAACAAGAATCCTTTTACTTAGTTCGCAGTCAGTTGATGCCTGGCAGCTGGTAGCCGGCTAGCGCCAGGGTCACCCCGCCGACGACGCCGCCGATGAACATGAGTGCCGAGACGATCAGGTAAATCTTGAGGGTTTTCTGGCCGATGGCCAGCGCTCGCGAGTGTTTCTGATCCATTTTCTTGTTCTCAATTGTTGTCCCACGGCTCGACCTTAGACTACGAGACGTTCGCGACGCAGCGGTTTGAACATAACGGCGCGAAGCGCGAGTGTGGGACCAACAAATACCCTACCTAGGCCCGGCTCTGTTCCGGCAAGCGCTCCGGCTTGCCGCTGGACCCGTCCGGGCTGGTGCCCTAGGTATCGGGCGGCGGCGCTCATAGCGGCTGGCGTACAGACTGTCAGTCAACCATTACCGCTTTTGGCGTCCGGTCCACGTTGAAGAGTCCCCAGTGCTTCTCCGCACCGAGAGGATCGTCCGGATTGCCCTTCCACGGCTCGTCGAACGCCTCGAAAAAGAACACCGTCACGTTTGTCGCCGTCGCCCATTCCAGCATTTCGCGGTAGTAGCGCTTCTGACTCCCTTCGCTGGCACGTTCGCCGAACTCACTGGCGGTGGTTGCCCAGCCGGCCTCGAGTATCGCGATCTTTTTGCCTGGAAGGGCCGAGCGCACGCCAGTGATGTTCGCAATTGTGTAGGCGAGCGCTTCGTCAATCGATTTTTCCTCCCACGCCGGGTAGGTGTGCACACCGACGAAATCGACTTCAGCCGCCAGCGGCGCTCCGTCCTTTATCCACCAGGCGTAATTGTCTGCGACAGTCACGGGTTGTTTGACGGCCGCCTTCACGTCCCGGACGTAGGCGATGACCCTGTCCAGAGGCACCATGTGGTCATTCCATTCCACCAGCGCTTCGTTGCCGACATTCACCGCGACGACGCTGTCGGCGTACTCCCTGGCAAGCGCAATTCCGCGACGCAGCTCCAACCCGTTCTTCCGGGCATTGGCGGCCAGTTGATCGTCCGGTATCGGCACATCCAGCCACGGGCATCCTTCATGGTTGCTGACTTCAGCGTCTAGCCACATGCCCAGCAGCACCTTGATGGGCAATTCATGCTGGCGGATGAGTCTCAGTGTCGTTCGGGAGTTCTCGCCGGAGTCGTAGAGACGGATCAGCCTGAAGCCGTGGGCGACGAGGATTCTCAGGTCCTCGAGAATCTCCTGGTCAGTCGGGTTGACGGCGCCGCTGCCACGGTCCGGATGCTGGCCGTCACGAAAACCGGAGTAGGCCACAGCCATGACTTCGCCGGCCAGCAAGGCGTCGCGGGTTGGCATCGTTTCAGGCGCCCTCGTGAGCCCGCACGACATCAGGAACAGGCCGGCGACAATGACGACTGCCGCTCTCGTGAAGGGTGCCATTTCTGTCGGTTTGCGGCTGAGCATAGATCCCGATTGGTTGCGCCGGCCTCAACGATCCAGCAACTCGAAATTGAGCAGCCGGGTGGCGATCACCGTCTCCGTCAGGAAACACACCAGGGCCAGCAGGAAACACACGACTCCGCTCAGGAATCCGGTGACGGCCCAGCGCGCACTCTGAAAGGCGGTGGTCTCGCCCAGGAACAACAGGATGATCGTCAGGCCGATCAATATCGCGCAGCTGGTCAGCAGCGCGATACAGCCATTGGCCAGGCGGCCGCGCAGGCGCAGGGTGCCCAGTTCGGCCACGGCCCGCTTCACCAGCTGGTTGTCGTCGGACACGCGGGCCTGCTGCTCCACCACCCGGGCCCGGTCGATGATGCGTGACAGCCGCCCGGCCACCGCGCCGATCATGCCGGCAACGGCGGTGAGCAGGAACACTGGCGCCACCGCCAGCTGTATGCCGCGGGTGATGGCGTCTGCATCGAGGGGAAGAGCCATGGGGTAACGCCCGGCGAAGTACGGTACCGTGCATTATCGGGGTGAGTAGACGACAAACAAACCCCCTTACTTCCGGGCGCTCCTACGGGCGCTCCTGCTTCCGCGCTTTCAATTCCGCGTCGAGCGCCAGCAGACGCTCAGGCGTGCCGACGTCCGTCCACCGTCCCAGGTACTCCTCACCGGTCACAGCCCCGCGCTCCGCGGCCGCCCGCAGCAACGGCGCCAGTGGAAAGCGTCCGGGCCGAGCATCGGCAAAGAGCTGCGGATCGAGGATCGAGATACCGGCGAACGTGCGGGTGTCGGGTCCGGACGGCGGTCCGGCGGCGATGCGACCGCCGGCCAGGCAAAAATCCCCGCGCGGGTTGTGCGGCGGGTTCGGCACCAGCACGAGATGCGCCAGCGTGCCAGGTGCAAGCCTGCGCTGTTTGAATTGGTAATCGCACGAAATGTCGCCATTGACGACCCAGAACGGGTCTGGACCGAGCAGGTGCAGTGCGTGGTCAATGCCGCCACCGGTTTCCAGCGGCTCGGGGCCCTCTTCACTGAACGCGAACGTCACGCCATAGCGCCGCCCGTCGCCGAGATAGCTCCGCAAGTTGTCGCCGTGCCAGGAGAGATTGACAACAATCTCGCGAATGCTGGCCCGGGCGAGAGCCTGCACGTGGTAGTCGATCAGGGGCTGGCCCCCCGCGAGCAAGAGTGGTTTCGGCAGGTCATTCGTCAGGGGCCGCATCCGTTCGCCCCGGCCGGCCGCAAGTATCAGCGCACGCATCCCGGCCATGGTACGGCGAAAGCGGGCCGGACCGACACGTCGGGCCAGTATACTTCTGTCTCCTGCACGAACGGCCAGACCGGGGGACTCTTTGCGCAGCAGCCTGCTGATCATCCTGCTGTGGACAGCCGCGGCCCGGGGCGCCGACACCGCACCACCGGAAGTCTTTGGCTGCCCGCTACCGGCGCCATCAATATTGAGCATGGGCATGTCCGACCCGGGTGCGGATCCGAACGCGATCGACATCATCACCGGCAACGTGGAAATCGACCTGAACGGGCCGGCAACGTTCAACGACCGGCTGGTCATGCGCCAGGGCAACCGGGAGCTGGGTGCCGACAGCGCACGCTACGATCGGGACTCTGGTGAGATTTCTGCCACAGGAAATATCGAGTTCCGCGACCCCGTCACCTGGGTGAAGGGCAATGCCGCGCGCTACAACGCCACCACGGGACTGTTCAGCATCGAAAGTGCTGTGTACGAGCTGTACACGGTTCCGGCACGGGGCACGGCCGACCGGATTGCGCTGGAGGAA
Source organism: uncultured Chromatiaceae bacterium (assembly GCA_964587605.1). Classification (GTDB taxonomy): domain Bacteria; phylum Pseudomonadota; class Gammaproteobacteria; order Steroidobacterales; genus SHZI01. The sequence continues at coordinate 6,820 of CAZPNN010000126.1, read as the reverse complement.
TCCCGGCAGTTGTCGCTGACCAAAGTTACCTACACGACCTGCGCGGCTGGCAAGGACGACTGGCTGCTGCACGCGAGCTCAATCAGCATCGACCAGGACACGGGCACGGGCACTGCCAGAAATGCGCGTCTGGAGTTCAAGGGCGTACCGATCCTCTACGCACCGTACCTGACCTATCCCATCGACAACCGTCGCAAGTCCGGGTTGCTCCTGCCCGATGTGGGCAACAGCGACCAGCGCGGAATAGAATTCGCCTTACCCTACTACTTCAATCTGGCGCCCAATTACGACGCCACACTGACTCCGCACTATATGTCCCGACGCGGGCTGCAGGCGAAGGGCGAGTTCCGCTACCTGTACGGAGGCACGTCGGGCGAAATTAACGGCGAATTCCTGCCGAACGACGACGTCACCGACGAAAACCGCGGCCTGGTGAGCTGGTTCAACCAATCGCAGCTGCCAGCCGGCTGGCGCGGCACCGTGGACGCAACGGACGTCAGCGATACCACCTACTACGAAGACCTGTCCAGCGGCCTCGCCATGACCAGCCAGACGCACGTGCGCCGCCGCCTCGACCTGGAGATGTTCGACGAAACCTGGTATGCGCGCCTGCGACTCGAGGGGTACGAAACCCTGGATGAGGCGATTGTCCCCGAGGACGAGCCGTACCGGATGGTGCCGCAGCTCACGATGGCCGGGAGCTGGCCAGATGCTCTCCTCGGCCTCGAGCCCGGCATTACATCCGAGATCACCTATTTCGACCGCAGTATCGGCGTCACGGGATTACGCACGCATTTTCTCCCGGAAGTTACCCTGCCCCTGGAGCTCGGCCCCATATTGGTCGAACCGGCGATCGGTTTCGACTACACCTTCTATAACCTGCAGGACGTCGCCCCGGGCGAGGAGGACTCGCCAAGCCGGTCAGTGCCTCTCTACAGTGTGGATTTGCGGACGGTATTGGAGCGCGTCTGGGGAAATGGTGGCAAATGGCTGCAGACGATTGAGCCGCGCGCCCAGTTTGTCCACATACCCTTCGAGGATCAGAGCACGTTACCGGTATTCGACACCATCGAGCCAGACTTCAACCTCGTTCAGCTGTTTCGCCGGAAACGCTATGTAGGACTGGATCGTCTTAGCGATACGGACCAGCTGAACCTCGGCATCACGACCCGAATGATCAGGTCGGAAGACGGCTCGCAGTTTCTGACAGCCACGATTGGCGAGACGCAGTACTTCAGCTCCCGGGATGTTGTGCTGCCTGGTGAACCACCAAACGAAGACAGCTCGTCGGACTATATCGCCGAGCTTGGCATGAACGTGAACGACCAGTGGAACGTCGATCTTGGCTACCAGCGGGACTCGGATGCGAGGGTCACCCGGCTGGCCGAAGCCCGCGTACTGTACCGGCGCGATGACTACCGGATCCTTAACCTGTCCTACCGATTCCGCCGGGATTCGATACGGGAAATCGACGTGGCCGGTGCGTGGCCCCTGGCGGATCGCTGGAGCATCGTCGGGCGCTATGACTACTCGCTGATGGACAACCAGGCACTGGAACGCTTCGTCGGGCTGGAGTACTCGACTTGCTGCTGGGGAGTCCGGCTGGTGACCCGCCGCTACCTCACCAGCCGCGATGGCGACTCCGATTCCTCCGTCACGCTGCAATTGCTACTGAAGGGCTTCGGCAGCGCCGGGAGTCCGGCGGAGCGCCTGCTCGACCGTGGTATTCTGGGCTTTGATCGCTATTGACCCCACCGCCATGTTGCAGTTATTCACTCCGTCGCCATCGCGTACCTGTGCGCCACTGTTGCCATGGCTGCTCGCCACTGCCGCGGCACTGACATTGGTGCTGTCCGGCCTCGGATCCGTCGCGCAGGCGCAGACTCGCGAACTGAGCGACAGCGGGGAGTTGCTGGACGGCATCGTCGCTCTCGTCAATGAAGGCGTCGTGCTGAAGAGCGAGCTTCAGGTCGAGACTGACCGGATTGTGGAGCGGCTGAAGCAGCAAGGCACGCAACTGCCGCCACCGCAGATCCTGATGCGCCAGGTTCTCGACCGGCTGGTCACGGAACAGTTGCAGCTGCAGCGGGCCGAAAAGGTCGGCATCCAGGTTTCCGATGAGACCCTCAACCAGGCGCTCGCCACGATTGCCCAGCGGAACAACATTCCGCTCTCTGAGCTTCCCGCGATGCTTGCGCGCGAGGGCGTCGACTATGCCAACTATCGTCGTGACCTCCGCCAGCAACTTACCATCGACCAGTTGCGCCAGCGGGACGTCCTGCAGCGGATCAACGTGTCGCCGAAGGAAGTAGACGCCTACCTTGCCCGGCAGGAAGGCAAGGCCAGCCTGCGCGAGGAATTTCTCCTCTCGCACATTCTCATCGCGCTACCCGCCTCGGCCACTCCCGGGCAAATCGAGTCTGCGGAAAGCCAGGCGACTGACATCTACCAGCGCCTGCAGGCTGGCGAAGATTTCGCCACGCTGGCGGTGAGCTACTCCAACGGACAGCAAGCCCTTGAAGGTGGCAGCCTCGGCTGGCGCAAGGGCAGCGAACTGCCGAGCCTGTTTGCCGACGTTGCGCCGGGTCTCGCGAAGGGCGCCGTATCTGAACCCATCCGCAACGCGGGTGGGTTCCACCTGATCAAGCTCGACGACCGTCGCGGCGGTGACGCGATCATGGAGAATCAGGCGCACGCCCGACACATCCTGCTGACGACCAATGAAGTGCTGGACGACAGTGCGGCGGAGCAGCGGCTCAAGGAGATTCGCGAACGGATTATAGGCGGCGAAGACTTTGCGGCCGTGGCCAAGGCCGTCTCCGAGGACGCTCAGTCAGCTATCGAGGGTGGGGATCTGGGCTGGACCGGGCCCGGCAACTTCGTGCCCATCTTCGAGGAGCAATTGAGCAAGCTTGAGCCCAACGACATCAGCGAGCCGTTTCGCACCCAGTTTGGCTGGCACATCGTCCAGTTGCTCGAGCGTCGCGTGTACGACGCCACCGCCGACAAGCAGAAGCAGGAAGCCATCCTCGCCGTCCGGAACAGCAAGCTTGGCGATGAAGTGGACATCTGGACCCGACGACTGCGCGACGAGGCATTCGTCGAGTACCGGCTCTGACTTTTTCCGGGGATTCCCAGCATGGCTGCCGCCATTCCCCGGATTGCCATCACCACCGGTGAACCTGCTGGCGTCGGGCCAGAATTGATTCTCGACCTGGCGCGCCAGGGCTGGCCAGCGGAACTCGTGATCTTTGGTGACTCGCGATTGCTCGCGAGCCGCGCGCGGGCCCTCGGCCGCCAGATTGGCATTGCCGACTGGGCGCACCAGGCACCGCCAGCAGAGGCCCGGTCCGGCCGCCTCATCGTTGCGGACCTGCCCCTGACAGCGCCCGTAGTTCCCGGCCGGCTCGACCCTCGCAACGGACCCTGGGTGCTTGAGTTGCTGCGACGAGCCTGCATGGGTTGTCAGCAGGGCTACTTCGACGCACTGGTTACCGCGCCCGTCAACAAGGCCGCCATCAACGATGCCGGCGTGCCGTTCACCGGCCACACCGAATTCCTTGCCCGGCTGACCGGCAGCCCGAACCCCGTCATGCTCCTGGTAGCTGGTGAGTTGCGAGTGGCGCTGGTCACCACGCACTTGCCGCTCAAGGCCGTTCCTGCGGCCATCACCCGGCAGCGGGTGGAAACGACCGCGCGAATCCTCGATGACAGCCTGCGACGGCACTTCGGCCTGACGGCGCCGCGCATCGTGGTACTCGGCCTTAACCCCCACGCGGGTGAGTCCGGCCATCTCGGCACTGAGGAACGGGACGAAATTATTCCTGCCGTGGCGTCACTGCAGGCAGCCGGCCTCTCCGTCACGGGACCGGTGCCGGCCGACACGGCCTTCATCGAGGCGAACCTGGCCAACGTGGATGTGGTGCTCGCGATGTATCACGACCAGGGCCTCCCCGTGCTGAAGCACCGCGGATTCGGGCACGCCGTGAACGTCACGCTCGGCTTGCCGATCATCCGCACGTCCGTAGACCACGGGACGGCGCTGGATCTGGCAGGCACCGGGCGCGCCGACGCGGGTAGCCTTAAGGCCGCCGTCGAGCTTGCGATCGGCATGGCGGTGGAAACGTCGCTGCGTCGTTCGTGAACCCTGCATGAGGGCCCGCAAGCACTTCGGCCAGCATTTCCTCACCGATGGCAACGTCATCCGCAAGATCATTGGCGCCATGGCGCCCCGGGCCGGGGACCACTTCGTCGAGATCGGTCCCGGTCGTGGCGCCATCACGCTGCCACTGCTGGCGACGGGGGTGCGCCTGGACGTCATTGAGATTGACCGCGATCTGGCCCGCGGGTTACCGGCGATCATCAGTGCAGGAACAGACGCCGGGGCAAGTGCGGCACGCTGCACGGTGCATGGCGCTGATGCCCTGCGTTTCGACTTCCGGACCCTCGCCACTCCGGGCGAACAACTGCGCCTGGCCGGTAACCTGCCTTACAACATCTCCACGCCACTGCTGTTTCACCTGCTCGACCAGGGTCCGCTGTTCACAGACCTTCACGTGATGCTGCAAAAGGAAGTTGGCGAGAGGATGACGGCGGATCATGGCAACAAGACCTACGGCCGGCTGACCATCAGCATCGCGTTGCGTTGCGCAGTGGAGCGGCTGTTCACGATCCAGCCCGGCAGCTTCCGGCCACCGCCCCAGGTCGACTCCGTGTTCCTGCGCCTGGTGCCCCACGGCTCGCCTCTCGCCGATGCCCGCACGCTGGCCGTTGCCGCCCGGCTGGTAGCGCAGGCGTTTTCGATGCGCCGCAAGCGGCTCAGCAACGGGCTGCGCGGCCTGCTAAGCCCGGAGGAGATCCGCTCGGCCGGCGTCGATGACAGCGTCCGCCCCGAGGACTTGCCGCCGAAAACGTGGTTGCGTCTCGCCACTGTAAAGCCGGCGCTTGCCAACGATGCGACGATTCTTCCAGAATAAGCGCCATAACATGAGCAAACCAGCCACCAGAACCAGCATCCAGATCACGGTGGAAACCCTGTATTTGCCCGACCAGTCCGAGCCTGATGGTGAGCGGTACGTGTTTGCCTACACCGTAACGATTCGCAACACGGGGGGGCTGCCTGCGCGCCTGGAGAACCGTCACTGGATCATTACCGACGCCAATGGCAAGGTGCAGGAAGTCCAGGGTGAAGGTGTGGTCGGCGAGCAGCCTCACATCCTTCCTGGCCAGCAGCATCGCTACTCCAGCGGCGCGGTGATCGAGACGCCGGTGGGCACGATGGAGGGCAGCTACGGGATGCGCACCGACGACGGTGCCCAGTTTCGCGCGAATATTCCGTGCTTCCGGCTAGCGGTTCCCGGCGTACTGCACTAAGCCCGGCGTATGGCGATCTACGCCATCGGCGATGTACAAGGCTGTTGCGACGAGCTCGAGCGCCTGCTGGCCACCCTGCGCATCGATTCCGACCGGGATGAACTCTGGTTCGTTGGTGACCTCGTCAACCGCGGCCCCCGCTCACTCGACACCCTGCGTCTGGTTCGCTCGCTGGGCAAGCACGCCACAGTGGTGCTCGGCAATCACGACATCCACCTGATTGCACTCGCCTTCGGCAATCGCTCCAGGGCAAAAGATCGGGAACTTGCCGACGTTCTTGACGCTCGCGACGGTCACGAACTGGTGGACTGGCTGCGAATGCGCCCCCTGGCTCACTACCGTCCGGAACTGAATACGCTGATGGTCCACGCGGGTGTACCGCCCCAATGGGATCCGCTGCTCACCATCAAGCTGGCGCGCGAAGTGGAACAGGCGCTGCGTGGCCCCCACTGTGCCGAGTACATCCGTGATCTCTACGGTGAGAAGCCGGCGCGTTGGTCCCCCGATCTGGCGGGCCAGGACCGCCTGCGCTTCATCACGAACTGCCTGACCCGGATGCGCTATTTGGAGGCGGACGGCACGCTCAACCTGCAGGAAACCGGCCCGCCGGGGCTGCAACCCGCTGGCCTGCGCCCGTGGTTCGACCTGCCGGGTCGCCAGACTGCGATGGTGCGCGTGGTGTTCGGCCACTGGGCCTCGCTGGGGCTGCTGCAGCGTGAGAATCTGCTGGGTATCGACACGGGCTGTGTCTGGGGACACAGGCTTAGCGCCGTGCGGCTGGACGGGCCGGCGAAAATTGTCAGCGTTCCCGGCCCCGTCCGAAAAGGTACCGGACCTTAGTTTTGTTAGTTTTGTTAGTTTTGTTTACACGGCCACCGCCGCGCGAATGTGCGCGTGCGACTGGTAATCGACCACCTCGATGTCATCGAAGCGGTAGTCGAACAATGTCAGCGGCCTGCGCTTCAGGAGCAGGCGTGGCAGCGCCAGTGGCGAACGCTTGAGCTGCTCCTCCGCCTGTTCGAGATGATTCATATAAAGGTGGCAGTCACCACCCGTCCAGATGAAGTCGCCCGGCTCAAGATTGCTCTGCGCGGCCACGAGGTGTGTCAGCAAGGCGTAGGACGCGATATTGAAGGGCACGCCGAGAAAGATATCGGCGCTGCGCTGGTACAGCTGGCAGGACAGTCGACCGTCCGCCACCCAGAACTGGAACAATGCGTGGCAAGGAGCAAGCGCCATCTTCGGCAGCTCGGCCACGTTCCAGGCGCTGACGATGATGCGGCGCGAATCGGGGTTCGTCTTGAGTTGCTTCACGACTTCGGCAATCTGGTCGATGTGGCCGCCATCAGGCGTGGGCCAGCTGCGCCATTGCACGCCGTAGACGGGCCCCAGGTCGCCATCTAGCTTGGCCCATTCGTTCCAGATCGTCACGCCACGCTCTTGCAGC
>CAZPNN010000125.1:0-1650 GCA_964587605.1 uncultured Chromatiaceae bacterium | reverse complement strand
GCCACCGCGTTCCCCGGTTTGCGCGACCTCAGGTTCGAACAGGACGGCGCGACGTTCTATGCCACCGGCCAGCGGCGGCGCGCGGCGACGTTCGCGGGCAGTCGCGCGGAACTCAAAAAGTGCGCCGCGATGGTCCGCGATTTCCAGCCCGATCTCATCCACTTCCACGGCAGCGAGCGCTTCTTTGGCCTGCTGAAGGCCGACGGCCTGGTGAGCGCGCCGGCGGTCGTCTCCCTGCAGGGGTTGTTGGGCCCGTGTTCGGAATTCCGGAATTTCTTCGGCGCAATGTCGCCCCGGGATATCGCGCGCAGCATCCGTCTCGTCGAGCTGCCCTTGCGGCTCGGGCTGCTCTGGCAATACGCGGACATGCGGCGGGGCGCCCGGTATGAAGCCAGAATCCTGTCCGCAGCAGACGGTTTTCTCGGCCGGACGGAGTGGGACGAGGCTTACAGTCGCGAGCAGAATCCCCGGGCACTGTATTGCCGGGTCGGCGAGATTCTGCGCCCGGAGTTCAGGGCTACGCGCTGGTCACTGGACGCCTGTGACCGGCATACCCTCATCTACACCAATGCGGGCCATCCCCTGCGTGGCACGCCCAACCTGCTGGCAGCGGCCGCGATCGTTCGCAACGAGTTTCCGGCACTGAAGCTGCGGCTCGCGGGAGTGGTCAGCCAGCGCAGCGGGTACGGCCGGTTTCTACGCCGCCGCATTCGGCAGCTGGGACTGGCGGATTGTGTCGAGTTTCTCGGCTACCTGGATGGCGATGCCATGGCGGGTGCGCTGGCCCGGGCACACGCTTTCGTGATTACCTCGTATATGGAGAACAGCCCGAACAGCCTGGCCGAGGCGATGACGGTGGGCATGCCGTGCGTGGCGAGTTCTGTCGGCGGAATCCCGAGCATGGTGGACCATGGGCAAACGGGCTTCCTGTATCCTGTTGACGACATTCAGCAACTCGCAACCGCGATCCGGCGCATTTTTCGGGATGATGAAGAGGCGGTTCGAATCGGCGCGGCGGCACGGGAAGTGGCCGGGGTCCGGCACGATCCCGCGGTCGTGACCGACCAGTTGCTGGCCGCCTACGAAAAAGTCCTTAAAACCAGCGGATAGAGATCGAACGATGAACGTATTGGGAATACACATCGGCCACGACAGCAGCGCGGCCCTTATTCGCGACGGCAGGATCGTGGCGGACGTAGCGGAAGAGCGCTTCACCCGCACCAAGCACTACTGCGGCCTGCCGATCGGCGCACTGGATTACTGCCTCAAATCGCAGAACCTCACGATGGAGGATATCGACATCGTGGCCGTGCCGGCGTCCGGGAATGTACCCGACCTCAATTTCCTGCTGAATCTTACGGGCAGCCGGCAGGAGGGCAAGACGAGCCCGCGGGCCCTGATGGATTTCGTGTCGTCCATCATGAGCAAGCCGGCCGTGAAGCCGCCGCTCTATATCAAGACCTTTCCCCTGGGCAAGCGCACCGAGATCGTGCACGTCGAGCATCATCTGTCCCACGCGGCCTCGGCGTACTACACGAGCGGTACGCGCGACAAGCAATTGATCGTCACCATCGACGGTGCAGGCGACGGACTTTCCATCGGTATCTGGCGCGGGGAGAACGGCAAGATTACCCCGTTGCAGAAGTTTCC
>CAZPNN010000124.1:0-3512 GCA_964587605.1 uncultured Chromatiaceae bacterium | reverse complement strand
CAGCGACGAGGCCGGCGCATTGAGGTTGGCCAGGTGCCGGCTGACCAGCGCGCCTACGGACTCGGCGGGGTTCGGCAGCACCGTAAAGACGGGCGGTTTGCGCCGCAGGCTGGCCAGGTTGTCATCCTCGAGCAGTCGCTCGAGATAGCGAAGGTTGTGGTCGATCGCCAACAGGTAGGGATTCTGTCCGTCGAACAGCGGCTCGACGTTCCGGTAGGCGCGATTGAAGCTGTTATCCAGCCGCGACCGGGCGGACGCCGCCCAGAAGCCCGGCGTCTGCCGGAGCAGGTCAGTGCCTGACGCGTAGCGGACGATGCGCTCCCGAGGGCTCTTCTGTTCCACGGCAATTCCGGCGAGCACGAACTCACCGTACAACCGGTCACGGCACTTCTCCAGGTAACAGCGATCGGCCATCTGGGCGAGCAGGTCGGCTGTGCCCAGCAGGTGACCGACAGTGCTGTCCTTCGGGTCGTCGAGCTCGATGTCGTCAAGGCTGATCTCGTAGCCAGTGAAATGCACCAGTTGCCGGACTACTGGCACCCAGTGACCGAGCCCGATGCGGGGCAAGTGACCGGTGAGGAACTCGGCGCTGCGCGAGATGTGATAGGGCGTGAATTCGGCGCCGTTGCGATGCCGCTCGCCAACGCGGCGGATGTAGCCGGAGTCGTGAAACAGGGCGCAGATGAGCCCGACCACCGCGCGCTCGTGACCGAGCTTGTCGGCCTCCGGCGCCGTCTGCTCGTAACCGGCGAGCAGGCGGGCCATGGCCAGCGTGACATCGAGCGAGTGCTGCTGGTCGTGATAGAGGGTGTCGCAGCCGATGTAGCCCTCGGCCTGGCCGCGGAACAGGCGACGGAAGTCGTGGAAGGCCAGCCACAACTGATCGAAGCTCGCACCCGGCCAGGCCGCCAGGAACAGGTCCTGGCAGGCATTGCGCACGTCGTCGACAGAACTGACACACACGGTATTGGTGACGTCGTAGTCGTTGCGGCGCTCGCGGGGGTTGAACTGAAATCCGGCTGGAACGTTCACGCACGAATTCTTGCACGCTACCGGGAACGGCTCAAACGCTGAATCCGGTAATTTTCAGCAGAAAGCCCGCTTTTTGGCGCTGATTCGGCTTTGAGGCAAGCGAATGAATTGCCGCTTAGCTGCAAAGCACGGGTAGCCCCTGTTCCTGCCGGACCCTCTGCAGTTTCAGCAGGCCCTCCAGGGCCTCGTTGCGGGCCTTCACCGGGTCGGACCGCGCGGGGTCGAACTGGCCCCACTGGGCGTACACCGCATTCGCCTTGCCCGTGTTGCTCGATTCCTCGGCTGCCATGGCCTGGATCAACAGCGCGTAGCCCTTGCGCCTGGCATCCGTCTCGCTGGCAAAGGCTTTCTCGGCCCGGCTGATGGCGCTGACGTGGCGGCAGCGGGCGAGCTCCTCGCTGGCAGAGAAATTCAGGTCGCCGACCCGCGCCTTCAGCGCCTTGTTGTCGACCGTCATGGCGGGAGTTGGCGACGTGGCACCCCCAGGTGGCGGTGTTGTTGTCGGAGCAGGAGCCTGACGCTGGTCCCGCTCCGCGCCGTTCATGGCACCGACGGCCGCGCCGGAAGCCGCGCCCACCGCAGCGGTGCGCAGGGCATTGTTCATGGCATCGCCGCCCCAGAAGATGCTGCCGACGGCACCCGCCACGAGGCCACCCACGGCGCCGGTTTTCGCGCCGCGCGCCGCACCGTCCTTGGCGCCGGAACTGCATCCCGCCATGGCGAATGCGGCACACAGGCAAATACTCAAGGTTAGTTGTCGGGGCATTGGGAGGTCCTCCAGCTGAATTTCAGTTTAGCAGAGGCTTTTCCCGCGAATCCGCTACCATGCCGCTCTCGCTTCACAGCATTTTCAACCGAGGATCTGGCGCATGGCGACGCACACCGTTTGCAGCGTTGAAGAACTTCCGATTGGCCAGCACCGCCTGTTCAAGGTGGGCGGCACGAGCATGGTGGTGTTTCACCTCAACGACGGCTTCTACGCCACACAATCCAGCTGCACGCATGTCTTTGCGCCGCTGGCCAAGGGCAAGATCGTCGATGGCTGCAAGATCCAGTGCCCGTTTCACCGGGCGCGTTTCGACATCCGCACGGGCAAGGTGATCGACTGGGCCAACTGGCCGCCGGGCATCGTCAACGTGCTGAACGCCGTGCGTGGCGAGAAGCCCTTGCAGACCTGGCCGGTGCGCGTGACGGGTAATCAGGTGCAGGTGGATATCGAAGGATCGTAGCGGGAAATAGCCGGAGTCACCGCGCCCGCCGTAGCAGCAGTGCCGCCAGCGTTGCCGGCGAATGGATTTCGACTCCCTGCAATCGGCTGCCAAAGAGCGCACCAAAGTGCGTCCGATCGCCGGTAACAAGCACATCACAGCCCAGGCGAATCGCTGCCGCCAGCACAGGGCGGTCTTTCTCCGGGAGGGCAACCAAGGTTTGAGAGATTTCCGGAGTGATCGGCCGGAACGGCGCCGAGTGACAATCAGCCAGCAAGCGCTCAAGGACAACAACGAACTCCGGTGCCTTGGCCTCCAGATTGCGTCGGGCCTCCGCCTCGACGTAAGGGTCGATCCAGCACTCGTGGCCCGCATCCATCATCAGCCGGACCAACTGACGCACGGCGCCATCCGACTTGGCTGCCGAGAACAGAATGTTCGCGTTGAGAAAGATCCGCACGGGCGAACGCCCTAGCGGGCGCGCCGCTTTTTCCGGGCAAGCACGCCAGCGAGTTCGGCTTCCGAGGTATCGAACTCGGCGATTCTTCGCTCTGTGTAGATCTCGATTGGCAGCGTGACCGCCGGCCGGAGCAGCAGGCCTTCCGGAACAGTCTCGGCAATCAATTGATCATCGGCCTTGAGACCCAGGCTCTGGCGGAGCTTGGCAGGCAAGGTCAACGTTCCGCGACGGCTGATTGTGAGGGCGGCTTTCATGGCCGCTAGTATTGCGGCATTACTGCTTTTCTGCAATTCTGTCATTGTTGCCTTATGTCCAATCCAAGCACCGGGCTCCCCTGCAGCCTGAACCCGGGCGGCGGCGATAACCACCGCGAAATCCGGCGTTCTTGCGGGGTTTCACTCGAACTCCTCTACAGCGGTCGCGGCTGAAGCCGCTCCTACAGTACGGCGACGACGGGCGCGTGGTCCGACGGTTTGTCGAGCTTCCGGGGTTCGATATCGATGGTGGAAGCCGTGCACCGGGCGGCCAGCGCCTTCGACGCCAGGACGAGGTCGATGCGCAGTCCGCGCTTCCTGCGAAAATTCATTTCCCGGTAATCCCACCAGGACCAGGAGCCTTCCGGCTGATCGAACAAGCGGAAGGTATCCACCAGACCGAGATCCAGCAGGGCTTTCAGCCGATCCCGCTCGGGACCGCTGCACAAGACCATGTCGCGCCACAATTCGGGGTCGTGCACGTCCCGGTCGTCGGGCGCGATATTGAAATCGCCGACGATAGCCAGGTGCTCGTGGTGCTTCAGTTCCGCAGCCACG
>CAZPNN010000123.1:0-1545 GCA_964587605.1 uncultured Chromatiaceae bacterium | reverse complement strand
CTCGGGGGCCTCCATCGAGCCCTTGCGGCGAGCGTACAGCGGGTAGTCCATGCCGGGCTCGAAGCGGGTGTAGTACCAGTAACCCCGGTCGAACGCCGGCACGGACGATTCGTCCGGGTCCAGCCGGCCCACCAGTTCCTCGTAGAGCTGTTTCTGCAACGTTGCCGTGTGCGCCATGGCGGTGTCCCGCCAGGCGTTTTCGGCATTGAGGTAGTCCAGCACCTCCTTGGACTGGCGCGTGTCGTCGCGCAGCCAGTAGTACTCGTCGATCCGTGTGCCGTTGGGCGATTCAACCTGGTGGGGTTTCTGGGCCGCGACCGGTGGCCCGGCGCTCCCTGGCGCGGACGGCGGTGCCGTCTGGCAGGCAGAGACAAGCAGCAGGATGGTGGCAAGTCGGGCAATGCGCATGGGTGTGTCCCTGTGGGCTGCGCGCAGGTTAGCACCGCCTGGCAGACCTTAGCCGACGGCTATACTGCAAAAAACGGGAGGTTCCATGTCCGACCACACTGTCACGGGTTCCTGCCTCTGCGGCGCCGTTCGCTACCAGCTGGACGGCCCTTTCAGCCACATGTCCCATTGCCACTGCTCGATGTGCCGCAAGCACCACGGCGCACCCTTTGCGACCTGGGTCGCGAGCCCGCTGAAGGGCTTTCGCTTCCTGGCTGGTGAGCACCACATCAGCCGCTACGATTCCTCGGCGAGCTGGCATCGCGACTTTTGTCTCACCTGCGGTTCCGTGCAGCCCGTGCGCATGACGGAGCACAAGGTGGTGGCGAGCCCGGCCGGCAATCTGGAGGGCGACCCCGGTATCCGGCCGGCGATGCACATCTTCGTCGCGTCCAAGGCGCCCTGGTATGACATCACGGACAAGCTGCCCCGGCACGCCGAGTACCCGCCCGGTGATGGCGGGCAGGGAATTCCGCGGCCTGATCCTCCGCCCGCGTCGTCAGGCTGTACCGGCGGGAGCTGCGTGTGCGGCAAGGTCGCCTTCGAGTACGAGGGCGCACCACTGCGCATGCTGAACTGTCACTGCTCACGGTGCCGCAAGGCGCGCAGCGCCGCCCACACGACCAACATCTTTGTACCGCTCGACAAATTCAGGTTTCGCCATGGTGAAGAACTGGTGCGGGATTTTCCGCTGCCCGGCGCGCGTTACTTTGGCGTCGCGTTCTGCTCGGCGTGCGGCAGCGACGTGCCGCGCCTGTCGCACGAGCGCAAGGTGGCCGTTATTCCCGCCGGCTGCCTCGATTCGGATCCGGGCATGCGGCCGAGCGCGCACATCTTCGTGGGCTCAAAGGCGGGCTGGTTCGACATCAGCGACGACCTGCCGCAGTTTCAGGAGATGCCGGCCTGATACGATTGCCAGCCCTCACCGGGTGCGCCGCCCACCCGGTGAGGGCTGGCGGGCTCGCCCCCTATGCCGATTACTCACGCGGTCAGCTTCGCACTCGCCAGGCGATTCAGGCTGACACCCTGCTCCGCCGCCTGCATTGCCAGGGCACGATGCACTTCCGGCGGAATGCGTACCCGGAACTCCCCGCTGTA
>CAZPNN010000122.1:0-2036 GCA_964587605.1 uncultured Chromatiaceae bacterium | reverse complement strand
CGATTGCCTCGACGTCGGCGTTGGTCGTGATGTGATCTGACACGACCTCGAAGAGCTTCTCGCTGTGCACGGCATCCGCCTCGCCATGTCCGGCCAGGAAATACGTGCCTTTGCCCTTGAGCCCGAGAGCCCGGTTAATCGCGGCCGACACGCCGCCGGCGTGGGAACCGCCCATGCCCTCCAGCCGTCCACCTGACGCGCTATCACGGCGGGTTCGGACACTTTGCCAGCGGTGCCTATTCGTCAATCCCGTAGGACCGGCTTCAGCCGCGACCTGCCCCGGCGCATACTTCCACCTGCCCCCTCTGCGGAACCTGGCAGGCATGAAATCCCTGAAGCACGAACATGAGCTCTTCAAGGCTGGCCTGGCGGCTGCCGTGAAGTACGCCGAGGACCGGGGTGCAGTGGTCTTCGAAAAAACGGATTCGGTCAGTGAGAAACTGCTGTACGTCTACCGCCTGCTCGTGCACGACAAGAAGATTGCCCCGTTGCCCGAGGAGCAGGTGTCCGAGAAAGCCCTGCGGCATCGTCTGGTCATGTGGTACGCCCACCAGCTGCCGAAGGATCATCCCCTGCTGAAGTAGCCATGCTTTGCTGAAGTAGAATGCGCCGATGCCAACGACCGTCATCATCCTCGCCGCCGGCCAGGGCAAGCGCATGCGCTCCGACCTGCCGAAAGTCCTGCACCCGCTCGCGGGCCAGCCACTGATTCACCACGTGCTGGCGTCCGTCCGCGAGTTGAAACCCCGCGAGATTCGCGTGGTTCACGGTCACGGGGGCGGTCAGGTGCAGGCCGTGTGCCTGGGGCAGACGCTCAGCTGGTTCCACCAGTCGGCGCAGAAGGGCACGGGCCACGCGGTGCAACAGGCGCTGCCGAAGATTCCGGCCGGCGATGTCGTGCTGATTCTCTACGGCGACGTGCCGCTGGTTAAGCCTGGTACGCTGAAAAAGCTGGTGGCCCGGGCGGCCAGAGGGCAGCTGGCCGTGCTCACCGCGGAGATGGCGAATCCGACCGGCTACGGCCGCATTCTGCGGGGCGATCGTGGCGGCATCTTAAGTATCGTCGAGGAGCAGGACGCCACCCCGGGGCAACGCAAGATCCGCGAGGTGAACACCGGGCTCATCGCCTGTCCGGCTGGACGCCTCACCAGGTGGATCGGCCGGCTGAAGCCGGACAACGCCCAGAAGGAGTACTACCTCACCGACATCATCGGCCTGGCGGTGAAAGACAAAGTGGCGGTCGCCGCCATTGCCGCCGAGTCGGAAGACGAGGTGCTCGGTATCAACGACAAGGCACAACTGGCCGTCGCCGAGAAGATCCTGCGCCGTCGCCGCGCCTCCGAATTGATGGCCGCGGGTGTGACGCTGGTCGATCCCGAGCGCATCGACATCCGCGGCGAACTGCTCTGCGGCCGTGATGTGGAAATCGACGCCGACGTGATCTTCGAGGGTGTGGTGCACATTGGCGACGGTGCGCGAATCGGCGCCTTCACGGTCATACGCAATACGCTGATCGGCGCCGGCACCGTAATCCATCCGCACTGCGTGCTGGAGAACGGCATCATCGGCCCGCGCTGCGAAATTGGCCCTTATGCCCGCATGCGGCCCGGCGTGGAGATGGCCGAGGGCGCGAAGCTCGGCAACTTCGTCGAGGTGAAAAAGAGCGTCATCGGCCGGCGTAGCAAGGTGAACCACTTGAGCTATATAGGTGACGCCACCCTCGGCGCCAACGTCAATATTGGCGCTGGAACGATCATCGCAAACTACGACGGGGCCAACAAACACCCGTCGACGATCGGCGACGGCGCGCATACCGGGTCCAATTCGGTTCTCGTCGCCCCCATCACCGTCGGTGCCGGGGCAACGATTGCGGCGGGTTCGACGGTCACGCGGGCCGTACCAGCCGGCGGGCTTACGGTTGCGCGGGCCAAGCAGGTGACCCTCCCGGGCTGGAAACGGCCGGTAAAGAAGGCCTAGGACTGTCCGGGGTTACAGCTTGGTAACCCGACACTAGTTAAATTCACGCTCCAGTCGGT
>CAZPNN010000121.1:0-4117 GCA_964587605.1 uncultured Chromatiaceae bacterium | reverse complement strand
CAGGCCGTCGCGCATGCTGCCCGCCGCGGCGCGAGCGATCCGCACTATCGCGCCCGGTTCCGCCGCAATCTTTTCCTGTTCGCACACCAGGGCGAGTCGCTCGACGATCGTCGCCTGGGTAAGGCGCTTCAGGTTGAATTGCAGGCAGCGGGACAGCACCGTGACCGGGATCTTCTGCGGGTCAGTCGTCGCCAGCAGGAACTTCACGTGCGGCGGCGGCTCCTCGAGGGTCTTTAGCAGTGCATTGAAGGCTGGTTTGGACAGCATGTGCACCTCGTCGATGAGGAACACCTTGAAACGCCCGGCCGCCGGCGTGTACTGGGCGTTGTCCAGCAGTTCCCGGGCATCGTCAATGCCCGTCCGGGACGCCGCGTCGACTTCAAGAAAATCGACAAAACGGCCCTGATCGATCGCCATGCAGCTGGAGCATTCACCGCAGGGCTCGGCACTGACTGCACGTTCACAGTTCAGTGCCTTGACGAAGATGCGGGCGATCGTGGTCTTGCCCACCCCGCGCGTGCCGCTAAACAGAAAAGCGTGGTGCACCTTGCCAGAGTTGAGGGCGTTTTCCAGGGCACGCACCACGTGACCCTGCCCCGCCACGTCGGCAAAGGTTTTAGGGCGCCATTTTCGGGCGAGCGCGAGATAGGTCATACGATGCTTAGATTCTGCGACTACTCGGTCGGGGGCGCTGGAAACGGTGACAGTGAGCCCGCGCCAGCCACACCCCGGCGCCCGGCATTACCGCTACCGCTGCTTCCTTCCGGACCTGACGGGGTTCACGGCTAGCCGCCGCGGGGGGACCAGCGCGGACCCGTTAACAGGGTATTCGGTGGCCCCTGTTTGGGCAAGGTGGCCGAAGGTTGGTGAAGGGGCCGGTACCAGCGGGACGTCATCTGAATCCAGTTGCACTCCCGCTGGCGAAGAACATGTCGCTGCCCCGGAAAAACTGCAGCAATTTTGTCCCCACATCAGGAGTCCGACCAGATGAGTATCGCAATCGCAAGACGTGGATTTACCGCCATCGCTGCCTGCACCGCCCTCGGCCTGTTGTTCTTGCAACCGGCCCGTGCGGCGGATGCGCCGAAGGACATCGTCGACACCGCCGTAGCCGCCGGCTCTTTCGGCACCCTGGCCGCCGCACTCAAGGCGGCTGACCTGGTAGGAGCGCTCAAGGGCCCCGGGCCGTTCACGGTCTTCGCCCCGACCGACGCCGCCTTCGCCAAGCTGCCGCCCGGCACCCTGGACAACCTGCTCAAGCCCGAAAACAAGGACCAGCTGAAGAGCATCCTTCTCTATCACGTGGTCTCCGGCAAGATCATGGCCGCTGACATCAAGGGTACGGCCAAGCCGGCGACATTGCAGGGCGCTACGCTGGACATCAAGGCCAGTGCGAGCGGCGTCACAGTTAATGGCGCGAAGGTCACGACTGCCGACGTCGGCGCCAGCAATGGTGTCATTCACGTGATTGATGCCGTAGTCCTGCCGCCCAACTGACGCTTGCCTGTCCGCGTTCAGCCGGAGCCGCCGTCGCGGGTGGCTCCGGCTTTTTTTTGAATCTGCCGAGCCCCCCGCCGACGAAGACACTTCATGGCTTCGTGTATGATTGCGCCGGTTTTGTCATTGCGGTCGGCTCTCGGGTGGCAACCCGCGATGCCGATGCGAAAAGTGTCAGATATCATCCCGGTGAGCAGTCAGAAAAGCATCCTCGAGCGCATCGCTGCCGGCGATCAGGCCGCCGTGCAGGATTGCATCGGCACCTATGGCAACCTGATCTGGTCACTGGCCCGCCGCTACCTGCGCAACAGCGCCAATGCCGAAGACGCGGTCCAGGACATCTTCATCGACCTCTGGGGCAGTTCCGCGCGCTTTGACCGTAGCGTCGCGAGTGAAGTGGCCTTCGTCTCGACCATCGCCCGCCGGCGCCTTATCGACCGGCTGCGCCAGCAAACGCGCCAGCCCGGCTTCGACTCGCTCGACGACGAGGAAACCGGCGACATGTTCCAGCCCTCCGTCCTTGCGCCCATGGAGGACGAATCCGAAGTTGCGATCGTCGAGAAGGTGCTGAACACGATGGAGCCGGAGCACCGGCAGATCTTGTCCCTGTCACTGTACGAGGGGTACACACACAGCGAGATCGCCGACCGGCTCGAGATGCCGCTGGGTACGGTAAAGACGCGAATTCGCCGCGGCCTTATTTACATTCGCGAGCAGTTGCAGATCACAGCCGACTCGACCGGGGACGAAGCAAACTGATGGCCAGTTCGGTCCAGATCCCCGCTCGACTCGCCGAACTGCTGGCCGCTGAGGCCGCCGGCAGCATCGACCGCGAGGAACGCGCCGAACTCACGACGCTTCTGACGCAGAATATCGCTCCAGCCAGGGACCAGATGATGACGGCAGCGAGCCTCACCCAGCTGGCATTCCTGAAGAATGACCCACCAGCCCAGGCTGCACTGCCCGAGGCGATGCGCCATCGACTGCGGCAGCAGGCTGCCGCCTGGCATGCCGGACGACAAGCAAGCATCCCCGCCCCCGTCGCCGATCTCGACCTCGCCCGCCGTCGCCGGCAGGCACAGGCCGGGTCAACCACCAACCCGCCGTCGGCCCCGTGGCGGACCCAGGCTGCTGCGGGCTGGTACGTCGCGGCCACGCTGGCCGTGGTCTTTGTTGCCGCTCGCCTCGTGCCGGATGCCGCCATCGCGCCAGCCGCCGTGACACTTGAGGCGCAGCGCGCCGCGCTCGTCCGTGCGGCCACTGATGTCGTGACCGTGCCCTGGGGCGCCTCGGCCGAACCGGGGTACGAGAAGGCCCGGGGCGACGTGGTCTGGAGCGACTCCCGCCAGGAAGGCTACCTGCGCATCGCAGGCCTGCCAGTCAACGACCGCACACGCGCCCAGTATCAGTTGTGGGTTGTCGACGCGAGCCGCGACGTGCACCCGGTTGACGGCGGTGTCTTCGACATCACCAGCGACGGGGAACTGATCATTCCAGTCCAGGCCAAGCTGATGGTCAACCGGCCGGCCGCGTTCGCGGTAACTCTCGAGAAGCCGGGCGGCGTCGTCGTCTCGGACGGACCGATGCTGCTGGTTGCCGCCGTCGGCACCTGATCCGGACCTGTGCCTTAACGCGCCTGTGCCTTAATCAGGCTGCGCGCCTGATCCGGCGATAGGCTTCAAGGGCGACCCTGCGGGCCATCTCATGGCTGACCACGGGCCGCGGATAGGTTAGCCCCGGCTCCACACCGGCTTCCGCCAGGACACTCGCGGGAGCCTCGTCAGGCCGGTGTATCCACTTCGCCGGCAGGCCGGCCAGTTCAGGGACCCAACGGCGGACGTAGTCGCCCTGCGGATCGAATTTCTCGCCCTGTGCCACGGGATTGAACACGCGGAAGTAAGGCGCGGCGTCCGCGCCACAGCCGGCAACCCACTGCCAGCCCAGCGTGTTATTGGCGAGGTCCGCGTCGACGAGCGTATCCCAGAACCACTCGGCGCCCCGGCGCCAGTCAATCAGAAGATCCTTGACCAGGAAGGATCCCACGACCATGCGCACGCGGTTGTGCATCCAGCCCGTCGCCCACAACTCACGCATACCCGCATCGACGAAGGGATAGCCCGTCAGCCCCCGTTGCCAGGCCGCCAGAAGTTCCGCATTGTCCTGCCACGGGAAGGCGCGAAACTGCTCGCGGAGGGGCTCAGAGGTTGTACCCGGAAAGTGAAACAGCAGGTGATGCGCGAACTCACGCCAGCCGATCTCCGCGAGGAACGGCGACAGGCGTGACGAACCAGCGGACGACTTGCCCAACTTTTTCAGACCCGCTCGCCAGATCTGCCGCGGACTGATCTCGCCAAAGTGCAGGTGCGGAGACAACCGGGACGTGCCACAGTGATCCGGGCGATTGCGTTCCACGGTGTAATCAGCAAGGCCGTCAGCCACGAACTGCGTCAGGTTCGCAAGGGCGCCGGCTTCTCCCGGCTGCCAGGCATCGCGCATGCCGCCCGCCCAGTCCGGGTCAGGCAGTAGCCCGAGTGCAGCGAGCGGCAGGGAGCCCGGCCATGCCCCGGGTGCCAGTAACGTTGCCGGCGCCGGACGGGGCACCGGGGGATCGCCGGCGGCA
>CAZPNN010000120.1:0-7794 GCA_964587605.1 uncultured Chromatiaceae bacterium | reverse complement strand
GTTGGTGCGCAGCTGGGCGCCTTCGATTGGCACCGACGGATCGAAGGCGAGATTGCCCTCTGTGTAGCCATAGCCCGCGAGCAGGAAGTTGAGCCCGACCGGGGTGTTCGTGTACGACCTCGGCTCGAGCTGCTGGGCGTTCGCGCTGAGCGTCGCGAACAGGATGGCCAGCGTAAAAAGCGCTGCACCCGCCACTGCAGAGGTCACCCGCACGGGAGTCCGGGTCACTCAGTCCCCGTTGCCGATACAGGAGCCGGCAATTCGAAGCCGGGCGGCGCCTTGACCCAGGGGTAGCCCTTCACTGCCAGGTCGTAGCCCACGCCGTACAGCGCTCGCATGTAGTCGTTGTCGAACTCTTCCTTGTGGGGCGCGTTGAAGCTCGGCGGGATGAAGGCCAGGTTGAAATCGACGCCGTCCCGCTGGGTGGTGGCGTAGATCCGGTAGAGATCGCCAATACCCTGGGAGTGGATCAGCGAGGCGACTGCGCGCCCGGCAACAGGGGCGGAAATCTCCCGGGTGGCGCGCGGCAATTCCAGTCCGACGACCTGCTCGAATATCGTGCCGGCCACGCGGCGGCGGTTCATGCTTGCGTCTTCAGTTCAATGGTGCCGATTTCCCGCAGCGGCAGGGCGGTGATTTGTCCCGTCATGGAATAGCGCAGGGTTCCCGGATAGACCACCCAGAGGTGCTCCAGCTTGAGATCCTCCAGCGCGATGTGCATCGATTTCGTCGTCGTTGGCGCTTCGGTGCACTTGAATTCAAATCCCCAGCGCCGACCGCGCCGCAGCAGCAGCAGATCCAGTTCCGCCCCGCGCTGGGTGCCGTAGAAATACGCGTCCCGCTCGCCGTGGAAGATGAGCGCCTGCTCCAGAGCGAAGCCCTCCCAGCTCGCGCCATAGCGCGGATGGGTGCGCAGTTCCAGCATTTCACCGATGCCCAGCAGGTGGTGCAACACGCCGCTGTCCCGCAGATAGACTTTGGGTGATTTCACGAGGCGCTTGCCAAGGTTCTCAAACCACGGAGGCAGCACCCGGGCCATGAAGGTGCCCGCCAGCAAATCCCGATAGTGGTTCACCGCTGTCACACTCACATCCATCGATCGCGCCAGCTCGGCAGCGTTCCACGTCTGCCCGTGAAAATGCGCCAGCATTCGCCAGAACCGTCCCAGCGCCACCGGCGACACCTGCGATCCAAGGCCGGGAATATCCCGCTCCAGAAACGTGCGGGTGAAGCTCTCCATCCAGCGTTCCCAGGCATCGCCCGATCGGGCGAGAAAGGCACGGGGAAATCCGCCCCGCAGCCAGAGTTCGTCCTGTCGCTCCTCTCCCACTTCGGCCAGCGAAAACCCGGCTACATCGACAAACTGAATCCGCCCAGCCAGCGTCTCCGAAACGCCTTTCACCAGACTCCATGACGCACTGCCCAGCAGCAGATACACGGCCTTGCGCTGCCGGTCATCGCACAGCGGGCGCAGCAGCGCGAACAGCTCGGGCATGCGCTGGATTTCATCCACGATGACCAACCCTTCCTGCTCGCTGAGGAGTTTTTCCGGCGTCGCACTCAGCGCCTCGCGGGTGGCCGTTTTCTCCAGATCAAATACTACCGTCGGCCCTTCCCACTCCGCCGCCACCTGCTCCGCCAGAGTCGTTTTCCCCACCTGCCGCGCACCGAGCAGCGCCACTACGGGCGACTCCCTCGTTCGCACGCGGATGGCCTCCATCAAGGTTTTTCGCTCAATAGATTGTTGCATTACTTATCAAGTATATACGATATACAACAATGTAATCAAGCCGCTTTTTGAACTGATTCTGGGACTGGGCGGGAACTTCCTGAACGAGGCGAAGAAGTCCCTGGTGAAGTACCAAGCGCGCAGCGGCTTGCGATCCGCAAGTACACGCAGGATCGGAAAGAGTTCTGGGTGCTGTTGAATCTCGTCGATCACCCGGCTCCGGCGCAGCGCACGGCGAATCCGGGTCAGTGGTTCGACTCTGATCATCATCGACTACTGACACCATGAAATTCGAAAATACTCTATTCGAATTTCATGGTTGTGCGTGTTGGAGTGATTCAGAATTTCTTGGCGACGGTCACGCCGAAGGCGCTCCCTTGAAAACGGCCTTCAGCCGAGACCTCCCGGCGCTCCATCGTCAGATCCCGGCCGTCACTTCGGAAAGAGCAGCGTGACGACGAGGCGGACACCCAGGCCCTCGGCACCGTTGTCCGGGCTGTCCACCCAGTACCGCAGGCCACCGCCGACGCTGACCAGTTGCCCGCCGACCCTCGTGACTTTGGTGACCAGCGCGTTGACGGGCACCGACCACTCCTCGCCTTCCCAGTCGTAGGTGCTCTCGGTGTTGAGCGTGTAGGTCCAGGCGGTGGGCGTGGTGTATGACAGGAAGGGCTGCATGAAGGTCGCGTTGACGTCAGACCGGTCGTTATCGCCCGCGAAGGACCAGATATGGTTGCCCAGCGCGCCGTAGGTCCAGCCGTTCTCCTGCTTCAGCACCACGGCCGTCGGGCCGGCGCCCCACTGGTCGGTGGTCAGCAGGTCGTCGGTGCCGGTGGGCAGCAGGAACACGGGACCGACGCCCCAGATCCAGCCGTCTGATGTCGGGGCCTTGGGCGAGAAGAACAGGCTCTGCACCACGTCGCTGATCCCGAACTGGCTGCCAGCGCCGGGCGCGATGTCGTCCTGGTAGACGACCGGCAGGATGGTGCGGGAGATGACGTTCCATTCCGGGTTCAGCTCGATCGGCACCACCGGCTGGACGTTGAGGGTCCACTTCTCGCCGTCTTCTGTGGGCCCGATGTCCTGGTCGTAGTTCAGCTGGAACGGCACGCTGATCAGCGCCGCCACCGGGTTGGAGAGCTTCTTGGCCAGCTCCGCGCTGTCCTGCTCAGCGAGCGCCGGAGTCACGGCAAGAGCGGCGCAAACGAGCGCGCAACGGGTTAAATGCATGGTTTGAGTACTCTCCACAAGGCCAAGGAAATTGGGGTCAGACTGCGATTAACGCGCTAATCGCAGTCTGACCCCTATTTAGAACCTCCACGCGAAGCCGGCGGTCGGGCCGCCCTGGCCCACGTCCATCAGGAATCGGTTGGCACCTTCGCCGTCGTCGTAGTTCACGTCCAGCCAGCGGAAGCCGATCAGCACGCTGGCGTGCTCGCCGAGGCGCCAGTCGGCGAAGGCGCTGGTGTGCCAGCCGAAATCGCTGCCGGTGCCCAGGGGGGCGACGTCGCCGCGCACGATGAACGTCCAGTTCTTGCCAAGGGGCAATGCGTAGCGGAGGCCGTAGATGACGTCCACCCAGTCCTCGCCCAAGGAGCCGCTGATGGTGACACCGAGGGGTCCGCCGCCGACCACCGTGACGGTGGAGTCCACGTCCCAGTAGCGCAAGCCGGCGTAGGCATCCAGCCGCTCGGTGACGGCGATGGAACCGTCCAGCTCCATGATCAGCTGGTCCAGTTCGACCGTCGCACGGGTCTGGCCCAAGGGCCCGAGGCCGTTCTTGTCGGTTTCCAGGTCCATGTAGATGAGGTCCGCGATGACGGCAAACGAGCCGTTGTCGGCCCGATAGCCCGCCATGGCGCCAAACTCCAGGTTGTCGAGGATGTCGCTGAAGCTGATGTCGACATCCCCTTCGACGGGACCCACGCCGGCGGTGCCATCAATGCTGGCGCCGATCATGTAGACGACGGCGGTGTGCTGCCATTCGTTGTCGGCAGCGATTGCGGGCGACGCGAAGAGCAGCACCAGCAGGGCGGAATGTGTGAATTGCATTCTGTGAGTCCTCTTGTTCAAGGCGTGTACCAGATGGGCGAAGTGCAGGCGGTCCAGCGGGGTGTCGGTGCTGCCGACCGACGGCAGCTTGCCAGTCAGTCTTCATCGGCAAGCACCGTAGCCGCCACTGCGACAATCCACCGCGGCGAATACGTGTTTTCCCCAGTAAGTCAGTCTGGACTATAGCCATCGCCGTAGCCTATTGTCCACGCTGATTATGCCAGCTGGAATCACAGGCAGTAGAGCAAATGCAGGCGGCGTTTCGACGCCGCTTTCGCCCGCGCAGGCGTCGAAGACGCTCATGGTGCTCGGGCTCCTCAAGTCGGGCCCGAAGCACGGCTACGAATTACATCGCATCGTGGTCGCCCACGGGTCGCTGTACTCGGACTTCAAGAAGCCGACGCTTTATCACCTGCTGCACCGGCTCGCCGTGCAGGGCGCGGTTCAGGTGCACTCGGAGGGCGGTGCGCGCGGCCCGCGCGGCGAGCGGCTGGTGTTCGCGCTGGCGCCGAAGGGCGAGGCACTGTTCGTGAAACTGCTTCGAGGCGCGCTCAGCTCCTATGACTCCAGCCACACCAGTTTCGAAGTCGCCACGGCATTCTTGAGCTGGCTACCGGCGGCGGAGGCCCAGGACCTCCTGCGCGAGCGGCGCACGGTCGTCCGGGCCCGGCGCGCCGCAGTGCTGGCGGAAATGCAGCTCATGTCCGGCGATGGCCATGGCGATGGCGATGGCGACGCCGGCCGGACGGCAGCGCGCAAGCTTGCCGCCGATCATTCCCTGTCGCTGATGGACGCCGAGATCGCGTGGACGGACGGCGCGATCCGCCAGATCGGCGCCGCGCCATCGCGCAAGACCGCGCCGACGCCAGGCGGCAGGCTGAAGCGCGCCGTCGGCGAGTAACCGTTGAACTGCATGGTTTCTGTTTTAACCACGAGAAAGGACTACCCATGACCCCGAAACACGCTCGATTTCTCCCGGCGCTCACCGGCTTCGTGCTGGCCGCCTTCGTGCTGGCCGCCGCCACGGCCCAGTCCGCGCCCGACTTCAGCGGCAACTGGGTGCTCAACAACACCAAGGGCAAAAACCTCGGCATGGTCGCGGCCGTGCAGGAGGCCGTTGCCGTGACCCAGACGGCGGACCAGCTCACGCTGGATATCGCGGCGACTTTCCAGGGCAGCACGACCAGGCGCCAGGTGAACTACGACCTCAAGGGCACTCCCGTGCAAAACGAGGGCGCCATGGGCGACAAGGCGGAGACCGTCGCTAAGTGGGACGGCAGCAAGCTCGTGGTGACGTGGACCGCGGAGGGCGCGGTCGCCGGGACGAAGACCGTGAAGACCGAGACCCGCTCACTGTCCGTCGACGGCAAGACGATGACAGTCGTCAGCCAGCGCGGCAGCACCCCGGCCATGGAACTGGTGTACGAGAAACAGTAAGTGAAGACAGGCGCACTCATCGCGGTCCTCGTGGTCGCGCTCGGCGTCGCCGGCGCCGCCTGGTTCTCCTGGGACTGGCTCACCGGCACGGACGAGGCCGCGCAGCAGCGCGTCTTCGCGAGCCCGGAGCGGCGCACCATCGCCGCCAGCGTGCTCGCGACGGGCGTGGTGCGGCTGCGGGTCGGCGGCGAGGTTCGCGTCGGCGCCCAGCTGTCGGGCATCGTCGAGAAGCTCAACGTCGAAGTGGGCTCGAAGGTCCACAAGGGCGACGTGATCGCGAAGATCGACTCGCGCGGCCTCGAGGCGCGGCTTGCCCAGGCCCGGGCCCAGATCGCCGTGGACCAGCAGGAAGTCCGCCGCACCGAGGTTGAACTGGCGCGTGCGAAGCGCCTCGATGAGCAGAAACTCGTGGCCGAGAGCCTGGTTGAGGACGCAGAGCTCGCCGTCGACCAGGCGAAGACCAGGCTTGAGAAGGCCCGGCGAGACGCCGCGGTGGTGGAGACCGAGCTCATTTACGCCGTGATCCGCTCGCCGATCACGGGCACCGTTGCTTCCGTGACGACCCAGGAGGGCGAGACCGTCGCCGCATCCTTCAACACGCCGACCTTCGCAACCATCATCGAGGACGGCGCGCTCGAGCTGATCGCGATGGTGGACGAGACCGATATCGGCAACGTAGCCATCGGCAACCCGGTGATGTTCACGGTGGAAGCCTACCCGACCGAGGAATTCGCGGGTCACGTCGCACGGGTTGCGCCGAAGGGCACGATCATCTCGGGCGTCGTGAACTTCGAGGTGATGATCCGCATCGAGTCGCCCGCGGAGCTGCTGAAGCCGGACATGACGGCCAACGTCTCCATCCGCACCGCCGAGCGCGAGGCGCTGGTGATCCCGAACGCAGCTGTGCAGCGCGACGGCTCGGACCGGTACGTCTGGGTGGCCGAGGGCGACGAGCTCACGCGCAAAACCGTGACCGTCGGCACGAAAGACGCCAGCTTCACCGAGATCAGGCAGGGCTTAGGCCCGAAGGACAAGGTCCTCATCGGGCCACAACCGGACGCCGGCAAAGCCGGCCAGGCAGGAACATCATGATCGAATTCAGTCACATCGCGAAGACCTACACGCGCGGCGACGGCACGCCGGTGCCGGCAATCAAGGACATTTCATTGACGATCGGCAAGGGCGAGTTCGTCACGATCCGCGGCGCCTCCGGGTCGGGCAAGTCCTCGCTCCTGAACATCCTCGGCTGTCTCGACACTCCGACGTCGGGCGTCTACAGGCTCGACGGCGAGGACGTGTCCCGCTACACCGATCAGCAGCGTTCCCACATCCGGAACCGCAAGATCGGCTTCGTGTTCCAGTCGTTCAACCTGCTGCCCCGCACGACCGCGGCGGAGAACGTGGAAATACCGGCGCTTTACGCCGGCGGGAACGTGGATCGCGGCCGGGCGCTTTCGATCCTGAAACGCGTCGGCTTGGCCGAGCGCGCCCTGCACTACGTAACCGAGCTTTCCGGCGGCGAGCAGCAGCGCGTGGCGATCGCCCGCGCGCTGATGAATGATCCGCCGCTGCTCCTCGCCGACGAGCCGACGGGCAATCTCGACACGGCGGCGGGCGAGGCCATCATGCAACTGCTGACCGAACTGCACCGCGAGGGACGCACGATCGTCCTCGTGACCCACGACGGGAGCGTCGCCGCCTACGCGAAGCGGGAATTGCTGATCCGCGACGGCCTGCTCGCCTCCGACCGGGCCCAGGGCACCGGGCCCATCGCGCTGAAGAGTGCCTGAGGAGGATCCCATGAACATCCCCAAAACCATCGGCCTCGCCTTCCGCTCGCTGTCGCGCAACCGCCTGCGCAGTTTCTTCATGATGCTCGGCGTCACCATCGGCATCGCCTCGCTGACGGCGCTGGCCTCGGTGGGCGAAGCCACGAAGCAGGAGACGCTGCGCCGCTTCAAGCGCATGCTCGGCACAATGGACATGGTGATCGTGCAGGCCGGCGGGGGCGCCTCCCGCGGCATGCCGACGCTCGCCAGCGTGCCACCCGTCCTCAAAGAGGGCGATGCGCTGGCCATCGCGAGCGAGCTGCCGCTGGTGAAGCAGGTGGCGTCGATGCAGTTCGCGCTCGACCTCGACGTCAAGTACCGCGACAAGACCGCCAGCCCCTCGGTCATTGGCGTGTCGTACAACTGGGTCGATCTGCGTGGCGAGGAAATCGCCCTCGGCAGCGGCATCACGGCGGAGGACGAGGCTTCCGTCGCGCGGGTGGCGGTCATCGGCGCGGACGTGCGCAAGTCGCTCTTCCCCGACGAAGACCCGATCGGCAAGCAGATGCGCATCGCCGACGTGCCGTTCCAGGTCAAGGGTGTGCTGGCGTCCCGCGGTGTGGGGCCGGGCGGGGCCAGCATGGACAACATGCTGCTCATTCCGGTCTCGACCGCGTCGAAACGCCTGTTCAACCGCGACTACTTCACCTCGATCATCATCCAGCTCAAGGATCCCAGCCAGTCGGAGCAGGCCATCGCCGACATCACCGCGCTGCTGCGCGAGCGCCACGGCATCGTGCCGCCCGG
>CAZPNN010000119.1:0-14817 GCA_964587605.1 uncultured Chromatiaceae bacterium | reverse complement strand
CTGGGCGCTCTCAGTCGGTACGGCAACCCTGACGGTGTGCAGACTATCGTGGACCGCGCAATCGGCAGTGATACGCAGCACGAGTGCATTCCGGTCTGGTGCTGATCCCGTGATCACTCCGAACGGCTGATGTCGCCGCAGGCAGCGGCGTACATAGTCGCGGCCGTCTGTATCCGGGAGGCGGGTGAAGGCCGTGCTCTCGATCAATGCCGCCAAGCGTTCGACTCCCGCACCTGCGGTTAAGGATTGCCGGGCAGTTTGAGTTCGTGGGCCACGCTCAGGAGTGCACCCGATGCTATCTGCCTGCCTCGAAGCAACACAGTCTGAAGTCTAGGTTGAAGGTCGTCGTTATGCAAAGGTGGCAGAGTGGGGGTCGGCAGTCGGCCGCCGCCCTGCACGGTGAAAGCGGCGCAGTAATGTATCGTAGGCACTTGTTTTGGATACGGAAGTCAGTAAGGATGGCCCGTCGTTCAGGGTGGGCGGCCGACCGTTGGCCGGGTGTGAACGGGCTCTGGAGAGTGGCGTGCTGGCTGGCACGAATCTGACGCTTTGGCGGGGGACAACCCGCCTCTTCGAGGAGCTGTCGTTTGTTCTGCCCCCCGGGGGCGCCCTCCTGATCGAGGGGCCAAACGGTGCCGGGAAGACCACGCTCCTGCGGGTCATCGCGGGCCTGACGATGCCGGAATCCGGGGTTGTCACCTGGCGTGGGATCAGCCTCAAGAACCAGGTACAGGCGGGCGTGCTGCGTCTGGCCTTTTGCGGCCACGCAACGGCACTGAAGCCGGAAGTCAGCGCGCGCGAAAACCTTAAGTTCTTTGCGGAGCTGGCTGGCCAGCGCGCGCGTGTCGATGAACTGCTGGCGGTGACCGGGCTTTCGGGATGCGCAGACCTGGACGTCAGGCTCCTCTCCGCCGGCCAGAAGCGGCGGGCAGCTCTTGCCCGCGTCCTGTTATCCGGCGCCGGGCTCTGGTTGCTTGATGAGCCACAGACCAACCTCGACAAGGCCGGTCGTCAGTTACTGGAGCGCGCGGTTCAGACGCATCTCGGTGGCGGCGGCACGGTCGTCGTCGCTGCTCATCAGGCTCTGGATTTCGGCTCGGCACCGGTCAGCCGACTGATGCTCGGGATCGACTGATGCCCGTCGCGTCGCCATCCACGGCAGGCTCCGCGCCGACTCTCGGGCTGATGAGCCTGTTCCGGATCGTCCTGAAGCGCGATCTGCACATCGGGATGCGGCGCTGGACTGACGCCAGTAATTCGGCGCTCTTCTTCATTCTCGTGGTGTCCCTGTTTCCCCTGGCACTGAGCCCGAAAGCAGAGGTCCTGCGTATGATCGCGCCGGGAGTCATCTGGATCGCCGCCTTGCTGGCGACGCTGCTGTCACTGCACCTGCTGTTTCGGGCGGATCTTGAGGACGGCACCCTGGAGCAACTGTTGACTCTGCCGTATCCGCTCGGCTGGATACTGCTCGCCAAGACCATCGCACACTGGGTCATTACGGGAATACCCGTCGTGGTCATGGCGCCAATACTGGCAATCACCTACCATTTACCGGCGTCGGCGCTGGGCGTACTGACCTTAAGTTTGCTATTGGGCACACCCACCTTAAGCCTGCTGGGATCGATCGGCGCGGCACTGACAGCCGGGTTGCGTGGCGCTGGCGTCTTGCTGGCCTTCATCGTCGCACCCCTGATGCTGCCGGTACTCATACTGGGGGCCCGGGCCACGGACCTGGCGCTGGCCCAGGAAGACCCGACCGGTCCCCTGTACCTGCTCGCTGCGCTACTGATGCTGGCTGTCAGCCTGGTCCCGGTTGTGGCGGCAGGGGCGATCCGCGTTAGCGCCGACTAGACGAAAGGGAGACAAGAACGTGTGGACCTGGTTTTTCCGGCTGGCATCGCCACCGCATTTCTATGCGCTTGCCGGAACACTGAGTTACTGGCTGCTGGTTCCCGCCATCATTCTGTTTGGCGTAGGCGCCTGGGGTGGACTGGTCCTCGCGCCACCCGACTATCAGCAGGGTGATGCCTTCCGGATCATTTACGTGCATGTGCCGAGCGCGTACCTCTCAATGCTGATTTACGTCACGATGGCCGTGGCCGGTGCGATCGGCCTCATCTGGCGAATCAAGCTCGCCCACGCGGTGGCGGCCAGCTGCGCCCCGATTGGCGCCTCATTCACGTTCGCAGCACTCGTCACCGGAGCCGTGTGGGGCAAGCCCATGTGGGGCACCTACTGGGAGTGGGATCCGCGCCTGACGTCGGAACTGATTCTGCTATTTCTTTACTTCGGCTACATGGGCCTGCGCGGTGCCTTCGAGAACCTCAACCAGGCAGACCGGGCGAGTGCAATTCTGGCCGTTGCTGGCGTGGTGAATGTGCCGATCATCCACTTTTCGGTGATCTGGTGGGCGAGCCTGCACCAGGGCCCGACCCTGTCAAAGCTGGAGGCACCCTCCATTTCCTGGGCCATGCTGTGGCCGCTCCTGACCATGATCCTGGCGTTCACACTTTTTTTCCTTGGCGTCCTCGCGCTGCGGGTGAGGGGAGAGGTCCTGGAGCGAGAAGTCCAGTCGCGCTGGGCGCAGGACGTGCTGCGTGGCGCCAGCCCCGCGAGCATAAGATGATGGGCGACTTGCTTGCCACAAACGCCTATACGGGGTATCTGCTGGTGGCCTACGGCGTTACAGCGCTGGTTGTCATTGCTAACATCGTGGTCGCGCGGTATCGATTTCATGCCACGCAGCGGCGTTTGCAGCAGCAGCTGGACCGGCGGGCCGGCGGCCCGGCGGCCAGATCTTGACTGGGTAATCTTGCTTGACTGGGTAATCTTGTGACTGGGTAATCTTGAATGGGTAACCGCATTAGCAAATCCATCGTCAGTAAAGAGTCATGACTCCGCGTCGGCAGAGAATGCTCATCGTGGGCCTGGTACTCGCAGGAGTGGCCGTCGCGGTTGCTTTGTCGCTGCGTGCGTTTCAGGAGAACCTGCTGTATTTCTACACGCCGACACAGGTCCTGGCAGGCGAGTCGCCCGATGGCAAGCGGTTCCGCCTTGGTGGCCTCGTCGAGAAGGGCAGTGTCCGCCGGGAGCCCGGTGCTCTGGAAGTGCGGTTCTATGTTGTGGACAATCAGGAACGGATGACGGTTACCTACACGGGCGTATTGCCCGATTTGTTCCGTGACGGCCAGGGCGTCATCGCCATGGGTTATCTTGAACCAGACGGGATCTTTCGTGCCGACGAGGTTCTCGCCAAACACGATGAAAACTACATGCCACCCGAGGTGGCGGACGCGCTCGCAGCCCAGGGGCATCCCACCGATGCGACCACACCCGACGCTTCGCCAAACTGAGCAACCGGCTGACCCTGAGCCACGGAAGGTTCCCGCATGATTCCCGAACTCGGTCAGCTCTGTCTGATCCTGGCTCTGTGCCTGGCAAGCTGCCAGATGTTCTTCGGCCTGGTCGGTGCCCACCGGCAGCAACCCGGACTGATGGCCGTTGGTCCCGCCGCAGCGGCCGGCCAGTTTGTCTTCGTTGCGGGTGCGTTCGGGCTGCTCGCCTGGTCGTTCTGGCACAACGATTTTTCCCTCCTGTATGTCGCCAGCAATTCCAACAGCAAATTGCCCGACATGTATCGGCTGGCCGCTGTCTGGGGCGGTCACGAGGGTTCGCTTCTGTTGTGGGCGTTCGTACTGGGTGGCTGGACCATCGCCGTGACCGCGCTCCGCGGGACGCTGCCGCAGGAGATTGCGTCGCGCATCATTGGCGTGATGGGCGCCATCAGCATCGGCTTCCTCGCTTTTATCCTGTTTACCTCGAACCCGTTCGAGCGCCTGGATTCGGTGCCGTTCGACGGTAACGACCTGAATCCGCTGCTGCAGGACCCCGCCATGGCCCTGCACCCGCCCATGCTTTACACCGGCTACGTGGGCTTCTCCGTGGCCTTCGCCTTTGCCGTTGCCGCGCTGCTCGCTGGACGGGTTGACCAGGCGTGGGCGCGCTGGGCGCGCCCGTGGACCACGGCCGCCTGGGTCTTTCTCACGGTGGGCATCGCGCTTGGCAGCTGGTGGGCTTACTACGAGCTCGGCTGGGGCGGCTGGTGGTTCTGGGATCCCGTTGAAAACGCGTCGTTCATGCCGTGGCTGGTGGGCACCGCCCTGATGCACTCGCTCGCGGTGACCGAGAAGCGGGGGATATTCAAGGGGTCGACCCTGCTGCTGGCAATCGCTGCCTTCTCGCTCAGTCTGATCGGCACGTTCCTCGTGCGTTCCGGCGTGCTGGTGTCTGTGCACTCCTTTGCTGCGGATCCTGCCCGGGGAATTTTCATACTGACGTTTTTGGCGATCGTCATCGGCACGGCCCTCGGCCTGTACGCGTGGCGTGCGCCGACCCTCGACCGGCCGGTCGGGTTCAAGCCGTTTTCCCGGGAGAGCTTTCTCCTGATCAACAACATCCTGTTGTGTATCGCTGCCGGGCTGATCCTGCTGGGAACGCTGTATCCGCTGGTCCTGGAGGCAATGGACGCTGGCAAGATTTCCGTTGGCCCGCCGTATTTTGAGACGGCCTTCATCATTCCGATGCTGCCGTTGCTGGCTGCTGTTGGTGTCGGCATGCACACAGCCTGGCGAAGCGCGGCCGTAGCAGACGTTGGCAGGAAACTGCGGGGCGCGGCACTGCTTGCCGTGGCACTGGGCATCCTGGTGCCGCTGCTGGTGTACGGTGGTATCAGCGCCCTCACCGCGGTGGGCGTTGCCGCCGGGGCCTGGGTGGTGATCACCGCCATCCTGGATCCTGTTCGTCAGCTGGCGGGACGCGGACCGAGGCTCACGCAGGCGGCACTTGGCATGTCCGTCGCGCATCTGGGAGTTGGCCTCTTCGTGCTCGGCGTTACCGTCACCTCGTCGTTTGGCCTGGCCACAGACCAGCGAATCGTTCCCGGGGAAACGGCTCGCGTTGGTGACTACGAAGTCATCTTTCGTCGCACCGAGCCAATCACCGGCCCAAACTACCGGGGTCTACGCGGCGAAGTGACCGTCCTGCGCGGTGGCCAGCCGGTGGCCACGCTCTACCCGGAAAAGCGTACCTATGACGTCCGCACGTCCGCCATGACCGAAGCCGGAATTGACGCCGGTTGGTCCAGGGACATATTTGTGGCGCTCGGTGATGAACTGGGCAACGGCGCCTGGAGTATTCGCCTGCAGTACAAGCCTCTGATCCGCTTTATCTGGCTGGGCGCGATCGTGATGGCAATCGGCGGATTGATTGCCGGCACCGACCGCCGCTACCGGGTGCGTGCCAAGGCGCAAGCCCTGGCCCCCGCCGCTCAGCCAGCGCAGCCCTGATCTTGAACCGGAATTCCGGCACGGCGATCTGGCGTTTCCTGCTGCCGGTAGCAATTTTCGGCCTGCTCGTTGCCGTTTTCTTTATCGGACTCAGCAAGGACCCGACCCTGGTGCCGTCGCCCCTGGTCGGCAAGCCCGCGCCAGAATTCACGCTGCCCCTGCTCGATGATTCCGCTCGGACGTTCAGTCGTGGGGATCTGCTGGGCAAGACCAGCCTCGTCAATATCTGGGGCACCTGGTGCGCGGGTTGTCGCCAGGAGCACGACACCTTGCTGACACTGGCGAAGGACAGCGGAATCCCCATCTTCGGGATCAACTGGAAGGACGACGAGCAGCTGGCCCGCGAATGGCTGAAGGTGCTGGGTAATCCCTACACGGCCGTGGGCGTTGACGCTGATGGCCGCGTCGCCATCGATTGGGGCGTCTACGGCGCGCCGGAAACCTTTCTCATCGGGCCGGATGGCACCGTGCTGTACAAGCACATCGCGCCCCTAACGCTCGATGTCTGGCGCGAACAGTTCCTGCCAAGAATTGCGGCGGTAGCCGGAGCAGGGCGGTGAGCTGGCGTTTCTCGACGCGGATCCGTGCAGTCGCGCTGCCGCTGATCCTGGCGCTGATCCCACTACCCAGCCTGGCCATGGACCCTGATCCTGCGCTGGCGGACCCTGCCCGGCAGGAAATATACGAGCGGTTGACGAGTGAAGTGCGGTGCCTGGTTTGCCAGAACCAGACCATAGGGGATTCATCGGCACCGCTGGCCGCGGATCTGCGTCGTGAGATACGCCAGATGGTCGAAGCGGGGCGGTCGGAAGCAGAGATCAAGACCTTCCTGCTGGATCGCTATGGTGATTTCGTGCTGTACCGGCCGCGTTTCATGCCGACCACGGCCCTGTTGTGGCTGGCGCCGGTATTGCTGCTGCTGATCGGCGGCTTCGGCCTGCGCCGGATCGTTCAACGACGGGCCGGACTGCCCGTACCGACTGATGATGAAGACGGTCCGCCAGCGGCGACCTGAGAGGCTATTCGTTGACAAGTTTTGCCGTCATTTCGGTCCTGTTTACGGTGCTGGCCGTGAGCCTCGTGGTGTGGCCATTGCTGCGTTCCGGACACGGGGTGCATCCCGTCGCGGCGACCCTCACGGCACTCGCGATTCCGCCCCTGGTGCTGGTCATTTATCTGTTCGTCAGCAACTACGACTGGCGCGCGCCCGGGACAGCGCCCACGCCCACCGCTTCGGGAGCCGCAGGCTCAGTTGAAGAGGCGGTTGCGGCGCTCGAACAGAAGCTTGAGGCCGAGCCCGCGAATGAAGAGGGGTGGATCCTGCTTGGCAGTTCCTATCTCAGTCTCAATCGACCTGCGGATGCGGTCAGTGCCTATCAACGCGCGGTTGATCTCTCGGCTGGCCGCAATGTGGCCGCGCGCCTGGGAGTAGCAGAGGCTCAGATCGTTCTTGATCCCGCCTCCATCACAGGTAGGGCGGGTAGCGAGATCGAGGCAGTCCTTGCGGCGGAGCCCCGCAATCCAAAGGGCCTCTGGTACGGGGGTCTGCTGAGCCTGGCGCGTGGCCAGCCAGCTCTCGCTCGTGAACGCTGGGAGTTGCTGCTGGAACTGTCACCACCGGACCAGGTTCGACAGATCATCGAAAGCCAGCTGGCGCAGATCGATCCACGAGCAGCGCCTGACGCCGCTGCGTCGCCTGCGCCGGCCTCACCGGCGAACGCTCCTGCAGCCGGCATTGGCGTCACCGTGTCGCTCAGCGAAGCACTACGGGCCAAGGTATCGCCGTCAGCGCCGCTGTTTGTTTTTGTCCGGGATGCGCAGGCTGCCGGGCCACCCCTGGCGGTTATTCGAAGAACGGCTGACGAACTTCCTGTAACACTGCGAATCAGTGATGCCGACATCATGCTGCCGGGACGATCACTTGCCAGTGTTGAGTCAGCAACGGTCGTCGCCAGGATCGCCAACGGCGGAGATCCCGTTGCGAAGCCGGGAGACGTTTACGGTGAGGCAAAGTGGCAGCGCGGTGCGGATTCCGGGCCAGTTGCGATCATCATTGATCGCGTCGTTATGCCCTGAGGGCCCGCTGCAGGGCGGGCTGACAGCCACTGGCGTCAAGCCGTGGCGACGACCTTGCGCGGTAATTTGAGATCGGCGACGAGGCCTATTGCCTCCAGAGCACGCAGGCCCAGGTAGGTCGGGTCGAATTGCCACCATTCCAGACCGTGGCGGGCCGAGTAGCCGTACTTGTGATGATTGTTGTGCCAGCCTTCGCCGAGGGTCAGCAGTGCCACCAACGGATTATTGGTGCTGTCATCGCCCGTTTCGTGAGTTCGCTTGCCCCAGACGTGGCAGACCGAGTTGACCATGAACGTGGCGTGCCAGAGTACGACGGTGCTGATAACGAAACCCCAGACGAGCATCTGCGGCCCTGTGGTTCCCAGGTCAGGATAGTAATGGCCGAGGAGGGCCCCGAGGCCGTAGAAGGCCACGGCCTGGCCCACGACCAGGGGCGGGTAAAGGCGCTGAAGGGCCTTGAGCTCCGGAAACCGGTGAAGCTCCTTGACGTTGGTGCCGGGCGTCTCGAAGTTGACTTTGTCCCACATCCAGCCGATGTGGGCATACCAGAAGCCGCGCTGCCGTGGCGAATGGAGGTCTTGCGAACCGTCCGTGTAGCGATGGTGGTTTCGGTGATGAGAGACCCACCAGAGGGGGGCTCCCTGGGTCGCGAGCGATCCCAGCAACGCCAGGGTGAACTGGGTCGCCCGACCGGCCTTGAAGGCGCCGTGGGCGAGCAGTCGGTGAAAGCCGGCGGTAATCCCGAAGGCCCGCAGAAGGTAGGCCGCACCAGCCACCAGCAGCGCTACAGCGCTCACGCCCGTTTCAATGGCGGCAAGGCAGGCGATATGGGCGCCGACCATGCCGATTCGTACCGTGCGTGCCTGACGAGCGGCTGATGTCATCTGGAACCTTGCGTGAGATTGCCCGACCCGAAACACCGCCAAGTATACAGAGCATGATCTGGAGGCCCCCCGTGGGACAAGCGGGCAGCGCTTTGGACGGGTAGCCTGGCGCCCACGCCGGCTGGCCCCAGCCAGCCCACCCTATCTGATATTTAACATAATATATATTATACGCAGATAGAGCTGCCCATGATTGGGGATTGCGGGGCGGCTTCCGAGGCCGTTGACAGGCCCATATTTCCTGCCGCTCACCAAAACCGCCACCATCGCTTTTGCACTGTTGCCTCGCGGACTACATCCGACGTTGCCTCCCGAAGAATTCTGTCTATCTCCGATTTGGACAATGGTGACCCTGAAATTGTGTGCGGGGTAAAGGTGCC
This sequence comes from uncultured Chromatiaceae bacterium, assembly GCA_964587605.1. Lineage (GTDB taxonomy): Bacteria > Pseudomonadota > Gammaproteobacteria > Steroidobacterales > SHZI01. The sequence continues at coordinate 6,132 of CAZPNN010000119.1, read as the reverse complement.
ATCGGCGGACAATTAACCGCCAAACTTCGGGTTAATGATGCCGCGGCCGTGAGTGCGTGGATCATTCTGGCTGAATGCGTCCCACCAGCGCTGACCGCCAGCCATGAAGTCTGCAAGGGAGATGAACCGGCCGGCGAAATCCTGGATCGTGAAGCGGTCGAACCACAGACATACTTCGAGGCATCGATCCGCCAACGTGTCGCGGACGAGGTACAAAGAATGGGTGTGTCCATCTATTCCGAACTCCAGATCCAGGCTCAACCTGTTTTTTCTGACGAAATTCGGTGTTGTCTCTTTGCCGTCGCCAAAGTAGTCACCCCCATAGATCCTGTTCGAAAAACTCCCGACGATCAGCGTAAGTTCATCAATGAGGAATGGCTGAATCGCTGCACTGTCATCATCCTGAGGCCCAATTCGCAGCGAGGCCGCAATGCGTCCGACGGGCTCAAGGAGGAGCACGACACGCGGATCCTCCGGACCCGGCCCCTCTATCGGCAACGTCAAGACTTCAAGCGTAACTGCGGCCCACCGCCCTTCCCGATCGACGTCGACATCAATGAGGATTGCCTCTTCCAAGGCAAGATTGAGCGCCGTCCGATCATCGCTGCTAAGCTCCATCGCTCTACTCGTATGTTTTCACTTTATATGTCATACGCAACACGTCTCGCTGAACCCGGTTGGCAAGGCCGGGCGAAATAATACCTTGTAGCGCCCCCTTCCAGAGACTCTGTTAATGTCCAGTACAACACCCGTCGCCACCGGCATTGTCGCCCTGATGCTTTCTGCCTGCAGCGCATCGGACCTTCCGCCTCTTCGGGGTACGGAACAAACCGTGGACCTCGAGCGCTTCATGGGCCCCTGGTACGTCATCGCGTCGATCCCGATCGACATCCCGTTCCTGCCGATGTTCTCGGAGAAAGGCGCTCACAACGGGATTGAGAGCTATCGCCTGACCGACGACGGGACGATCGAAACCACATATACGTTCCGGCAAGACAGTTTCGACGGCCCGGAACGGGTCATGACACCTCGGGCCCGGTCGGCGAATCCACCAGTAAATTCCGAGTGGAAGATGAAGTTCAAGTGGTACCTGCCGGGCTCGGACTACCTGATCCTGCGCGTGGACCCTGAATACCAGCGCACGGTGATCGGCGTCCCGAACCGCCGCTACGTCTGGATCATGTCGCGGACGCCCACGATGCCGGAAGCCGAGTACGCCGACCTCGTGAGCTGGCTCGCTACGACGGGTCACGACACAGCAAAGCTGGAGCGCGTACCGCAGCGCTGGCCCGACTAGCCGCGCCCCCGCACATACCCGACAACAAGGTCCGGGAAGTCGGTGAACAGTCCATCAACTTGCAGTGTATCGACGAACGTCGTCAGCAGTGCATTGAAGTCATCGAATCCCGGAGCAATCTCGTCCGCACGGAAAGTGTACGGGTGCACGAGCAGGCCGAGCTCGCGGGCTGTCCCGACGAGGCCACGGTCGGGCCATGCCATGTCAATCGCGGGTCCAATTCCCTGGGCGTATCCCGCCATGACTGCCAGCGACTCCCGCGACAACACCGCGCCCTCCTCCAGCAGCTGGATCAGCGGGACATCGACCCCGAACACGTCACGCACACGGGCAAGCTCGATGCTGTCGAAACACTGAATAAAGAAGTTGTCGTCCTGCGTCCGGTAGCCGAATGCGCGCAGCGTCTCGATCACCCGGTCGCCCAGCGCAAAACCGTGCTGCTCGTGCCAGGCCGGATCCTTGATCTCGGCATACACGCCGGCCTGTCGCCCCGTCGACTGGTTGAGGCCACGAATGAACTCCAGCTCATCCTCCAGCGTGTGGATCCGGAATGAACCAGTGTCGATCGGGAATCGTCCCGGAAAACGCGCGCCGGATCCGTCGCGATGCCGCCGCTCGGTGACCCGCAGCGTCCGGATTTCCGCCAGCGTGAAATCGATGCAGTAGTGCAGCCCGTCAGCCCTGGCGCGACCCGCGAACTGCCGCGCAACGTCCGTGAGCTGGTCCAGGTACAGGTCGTGGAAGACGATCAGCTGGCCATCGCGCGTACCGATCACGTCCTGCTCGAGAAAATCGGCACCCATGCCGTGCGCCAGCGCCTTTGCTGGCAGGGTGTGTTCGGGCAGATAGCCGCTCGCTCCCCGGTGTGCGATGACAACGGGCGGGCGGCTCACAGGACTCCGCTACTCACCCGCCACGCCGAGGCGCTTTTGCATCAGCGGACTCGTGGTGGTGTATTGCAGGTGGACCTTCTTGCCGGGCTCGATCAGTGCCTTGGCGGCGAACGCGGCCAGCGCGGCCTCGTGAAAGCCACTCAGGATCAGCTTCTTCTTGCCCGGGTAGTCGCAGATGTCGCCGATGGCGAAGATGCCCGGGATATTGGTCTGAAAGTCCGCGGTGCCCACGGTGATGGCCTTCTTGTGGATGGTCAGGCCCCACTCAGCGATCGGCCCCAGTTTGGGCGAGAGCCCGAAAAACACGAGGACGTGATCGACGTCTACTGTCCGGGAGGTCCCGTCCTTCAGGCTGACGTCGATGCCGGTCAGGCGATCGCCGTCCAGGCGCAGTCCGGTGGCATTCGCCAACTCGATCATGTCGACGGCACCAGTGGCGGCACGGGCCTTGAGTTGCGCAACGGACGCCGGTGCCGCGCGGTATTCGTCCTTCCGGTGAATCAGGGTCAGGGCCGCCGCATCGGGGCCAAGCGCGAGGGCCCAGTCGAGCGCCGAGTCCCCGCCCCCGAGGATTGCCAGGCGCTTGCCCTTGAACTGCGCCGGGTCCTGCACCCGGTAGTGGACGAAGCGATCCTCGAGCGCCTCGGCGCCATCCACATGGAGCTTCCGGGGCTGGAACGAACCGACGCCACCGGCGATGAAGATCGTCTTGGCCTGAAACTCCTTGCCGGACGTCGTGCGCACACGAAACCCGCCCTCAAGGGGCGCAAGCGCGACCACCTCCTCGCCGAGGTGAAATGCCGGGTGAAAGGGCTCGATCTGTTTCATCAGATTGGCGACGAGTTCACCGCCCGTGCAAACCACGATAGCGGGAATGTCATAGATCGGTTTATCGGGGTACAACCAGGTGCACTGTCCGCCTGGTGTCGGCAAGGTATCGATGATGTCGGCCTTGACCCCGAGCAGTCCGAGTTCAAACACCTGGAACAAGCCGCAGGGGCCTGCACCGATGATCAGTGCGTCTGTCTGTATAACCATGCTCGTGCAATCGACCGGACCGGCGAACGTCCCTTAAGTCGTCTCGGGTGTCACCGGGCAATCCGGCGGGGTCGGGATATTACGTGACGGGCCGGGATCTGAACAAGGGAAACAGCCTGCGGCAGAGCGCCGCGACGCGGCCCGTAGCCCTCAATCCAGCTTGAAATCGACGACGTCCCAGCGGACCGTTTTCTCGTGTCGGGCGTGCTGGCGCAGGGCATCAACCAGCGTTCGGGCCTCCCACTCGACGACATCCGCCACCCGATCCAGCACAGCCTTCTGGATGACCACGGTTTCGCCAAAGGACTTCACGCCGATGATGGGCTTGCTGAAGGCGCCGGCACAGTCCATCTGGAAGGTCACCAGGTCAGGATTCAGTTCGTAGATCGTGACCGGCAGTACCATCACTTCCGATGCCTTGACCTGGTTTCGGAGTTCGTCCTTGAGCGCCTCCTTGCCGCCTTCTGGCTTTCGGTCCGGATCGCTGACGTTCAGATAACGAAATTTCTCGCGGCTTTCGAGGTATTCGAAGACGCGCAGGTAATCCGGGTGCTTCTCAAAGAGATGACTGACAAAAACCCGGATCGGACTTGAATCTGACATCGCACCACCCTCCTCTCCCGCTCAGGGATTCCCCACCGAGTTTCAACGCCGGTAGCCGGGCATTACACTGCACGGACCGATGCGCCTCCTCATTTACAACATTCGCTACGCGGTAGGCGCCGGAATGCCGCCGAATCTGCCCGTTCCCGGAGCAGGCTACCTGTTCGGCAACCCCGGAAACCTCGACAACATCATAGATTTCATCAAATCCAGCAACCCCGACGTGGTCGGATTGCTGGAAGTGGATGTCGGCTCGGTCCGTAGTGGCCGGGTAAACCAGGCGGTATCCATTGCGCAGGCACTGGGACATTACTCCTGCTACGAGTGCAAGTACGGCGAGGAGTCCTTAAACCAGTTGTTGCCGATACTGCGCAAACAGGCCAACGCGTTTCTCGCCGCACCGCACATCCTCGGGGAGCGCTTTCACTACTTCGATACCGGCATCAAGCGCCTGATCATCGAACTGGAACTCGACGGCGTGGTGATCTTTCTCGTGCACCTGTCACTGAAGTACCGCCACCGGCAGTTTCAGTTGCGCCATCTCTACGAGCTTGTTTCCCGGACGCAGAAACCCGTTATCGTGGCCGGCGACTTCAATACGTTCTGGGGCGAAAGCGAAATGTTCCTGTTCATGAAGGCGGCCGGCCTGCGCAGCGCCAACGTGGCCGGACTACCCTCCTACCCGAGCAAGTCGCCCCGCATGGAGCTGGACTTCATCCTGTACGGAGCCGGCATCGAGATCTCGTCATTCGACGTGCCCAAGGTCCTGCATTCCGATCACCTGCCCCTCATCTGCGATTTTGAATTGAGGTAGAGACAATGGCTCAACCGGAACCGTCACCAGCCTTATCCGAGCTGCGGCACTGGCGGCTGGACGTTGCTGCTGATGACATCGCCTGGCTGTGCTTTGATCGGAAGGATGCCGGGGCAAACACGCTCTCCACCGTGACGATGACCGAACTGCATTCAGTACTGGTGGAACTTTCCCGGCGGCGGCTGAGGGGCCTCGTGATTCATTCCGGCAAGGACTCCGGATTCATCGCCGGCGCAGACATCAATGAGTTCCCAAATCTGGACTCCGAAGCACGAGCCTTCGAGTTGACACGCCAGGGGCAAATGCTCTTTCAGATGCTGGAGGACCTGCCCTGCCCTTCCGTCGCTGTGCTGAACGGCTTTGCCCTGGGCGGCGGCCTGGAACTGGCTCTGGCGTGTACCTGGCGCATTGCCACAGCGGGTTCGGCGCCGGTGTTTGGCCTGCCTGAGGTCCAGCTGGGCGTTCACCCGGGGTTTGGCGGCACGGTGCGCCTGCCGCAGCTGGTTGGCGTGAGAAAGGCCATGGACCTGATGCTCACCGGTCGTTCAGTGACGCCGGCCGAGGCACGCGCCAGCGGTCTCGTGGACGCGCTGGTGACCGACGGCGACTGGCGTGCGGCGGCAACCCGGCAACTCGAAAGATCCGCCCGACGTCGCACGCCGCCGCTGCTCGACCGGCTGCTGGCGACAGGTCCGGTTCGTCCGCTTCTGGCCCGTACGTTGCGGCAGAAGACCAGCACCAAGGCGCGAATCGAACACTACCCCGCTCCGTACGCCATCATCGACCTCTGGGAAAAGCTGGGTGCGGCACCAACCGCCGCCGCCTACGAGGCCGAGGCGCGCTCGTTTGGGCAACTGGTGATGACGCCTGCGTCCCGCAATCTGGTCCGGGTCTATTTCCTGCAGGAACGGCTGAAGAAGCTTGCCACGGCAAAGACCGGCATCAACCGGGTACACGTGGTCGGTGCGGGCATCATGGGCGGCGATATCGCCGCCTGGTGTGCCCTTCGGGGTCTGGATGTCACGCTGCAGGATCGGGAGCGGAGGTTCATCGAACCGGCGCTGCTGCGCGCGGCCAAACTTTTCACTCGCAAGCTCAAGAAGACCGAGGCCATCGACGCGGCCATTGCCCGATTGCGCGCAGACCCGGACGGCACGGGGGTGGCGACGGCCGATCTGGTCATCGAAGCCGTGTTCGAGGACCTCAAGGTCAAGCAGGACGTTTACACCCGCCTCGAAAAGAACCTGAGACCGGGCGTCGTCCTGGCAACGAATACCTCCAGCATCCCGCTGGAGGATCTCAGTGCCTGCCTGCGCGAACCCGGCCGCCTGATCGGGATGCATTTCTTCAACCCGGTGGCGAAGTTGCCGCTGGTGGAGATCATCGCCGCCACGAGCAGCGCGCCGGATGCCCTGGCCACTGGCACCGCCTTCGCGCGCGAGATTGGCAAGCTTCCGGTGCCGTGCCGGAGTCACCCCGGTTTCCTG
>CAZPNN010000118.1:0-4279 GCA_964587605.1 uncultured Chromatiaceae bacterium | reverse complement strand
TCGGCGAACCGACGCTACGCCCGCTGAAGCGCGCGATCAAGAGGGCGCCAACGTCTTACACCGCCGGATGACACTCCGTCGGGTGCCCCAGCGCTGCGCGACCGCCTATGATTCCTCCCCGGACTAATGTGGTCTGGTCTGCTCGGGGTGACAATCCGGATGCGCAGGGTCGTGCTCGGTGTGTTCTGGCTACTGGCGCTTTCCATGGTGGCAATTGCCGTTTCCACCCGCTTCGTAGACCGCTACCAGCGCGACGGCAGCCTCAAGCTGTCGATCCTGACAGCCCCGGTGCGGGTGATCCGCGACGAGCAGGGCATCGCCTACCTCCACGCCGAATCCCTGGATGACGCGATCCGCGCCCAGGGCTGGGTCACGGCGCAGGACCGCGGATTTCAACTCGAGTTCGAGCGCTACCTGTCGAGCGGCCGGCTGACCGAACTGGTGGGTGAGTCGGCACTGGAGGCCGACATTGACGTGCGCCTGGCCGGCACCGTGCGGCACGGCCGCCGGCAAGCCGCGATGCTGGCCCCGGCCGACCGGCGCTTCTACGAACTCTATCTCGAGGGGGTCAACGCCTATATCGCGAGCCAGGCCAGCGAACATCAGTTCGGCTTTGGCCTGCTCGGCATGACGCCCTCGCCGTGGACGCTGGAAGACGCAATGACGCTGCAGTTCTTTTTGAACTGGCAAAGCGCGGTGAACCTGAAGGCCGAGTTGCTGGCCCAGGAACTCAGCGACCGGCTCGGCCCGGCCCGCGCGGAGGAGATCCGCCAGGTCACGACCACCCCGGATGACGGGAGTGGCACCGGCCTTGAACCCCTGGACCCTGTTGTTGCCACAGCCGCGCTCCAGCTGCGCACCGATGCAGCCTGGTTCCGTAACGAACCAAAAGCCTTTGAGATCGGCAGCAACCAGTGGGTGGTGAGCGGCAGCCGGTCGACCAGCGGGATGCCGATGCTGGCCAACGACCCGCACCTCGATGCCCGCACGCTGCCCGGGATCTGGCACCCGGTGGGGCTGATCACACCGGAGTTTCGCGCCGTGGGCGTGGCCGGCCCGGGGATCCCCGGCATCGCGATCGGGCGCACCAGCCACGTGGCCTTCGGCGTGACCAACGCCTACGCCGACGTTATCGATCTCTTTATAGAAAGCGAAGACCCGGACCGGCCGGGACACTACCTCGAGGGCGATCAGTCGTTCCCCTTCGAGATCATCGAGGAAACGCTGCGCATCCGCACACGCCCGGGCTCCACTGAATTCACGGAGCAGCCACTGCGCATCCGCCTGACACACCGGGGGCCCGTGATCTCCGATCACGGCATGGGCGTCGCGGACGGCAAGCTCATTTCCATGCGCTGGAGCGCGCCCGAAGCGATGCAGGCAGACATGGGCGCCTTCGCCCTGTTCACCGCGAAATCCGTCGACGAGGCCCGCACGGCGATTGGCCAGAGCACGGCACCCTACAACTACGTCATCGGCGACACGGCCGGCAACATCGGTCACGCCACCAGCGGCCGGGTGCCGCTGCGCCTGCGCGGCGATGGCTCGCGACCGCTGCCCGTGATCGACGGCGTGGACACCTGGGACGGCTTCATCCCGTGGGAGCAAATGCCGGGACAGGTGAATCCGGCGCGCGGCTGGGTCGGTAATGCCAATCACCGCACCCTTCCGGGCGACTACGCCACGCCCTACTCCACTTACTTTGCGGCCTCCTGGCGCTACCGGCGCATGCTGGAATTGCTCGACGGGCAGCAGACGCTTGCCGCCGAAGATCACTGGGCCTTCATGCGCGACACGAAGAACCTGATGGCCGTGCGCGTCGCGCCGCTGATGAGCGCGGCCCTGAAGGCCCGGCCCGACACGTTCGAGCTTGGCGAACTGCTTGCCAACTGGGATCACGTCGACAATCCGGCCGAGGCCGCGCCCGCGATCTTCCAGTCCGTCTATCGGCACTTCGCCGCGCGCGTATTCAAGGACGAACTCGGCCCGGAACTGACCGACCGTTACCTCGGCATGTGCTACACCTGGCACGAGCGCCTGGCCCTGCTGCTCGACGAGCCGACCAGCGACTGGTTCGACGACCAGCGCACGCCCAAACGCGAAGGCCGCGACGAGCTGTTCCATCTTGCTGCGCTCGATGCGCTCGCCGAACTGAAGCCGCTCCTCGGCGAGGACGCCGCCCGCTGGGAGTGGGGCAAGGTCCACACCGTGACCTTCGCGAGCCCGCTGATACCCGGCAAGTCGGCGGCGGGAATACTCGGTGGCGGCACACACCCCAAGGAAGGCTCCGGCGAAACGCTGAATCGCGCCACCTACCAATTTGCCAAACCCTACGAGGCGACGACGATCGCCTCACTGCGCTTCGTGGCCGACTTGGGCGATCCGGACAAGGTGATGGGTGTACTGACCGGTGGCGCGAGTGGCCGGCAGTTCGACCCGCACTTGAAGGATCAGACGGGTGCGTGGCTCCGTGGTGAACCGCGGTACTGGTGGTTCAGTGACGCGGCGATTGCGGAGCACAAGGTCAGCGAGTTGGTGTTGCAGCCCTGATTAGCAGAGCGATGGCTGACTCTTCTGTAGACTTCCCGGTATGGTAAAGAAGCGCAAATTACGGCGCTCTAAAGACACGGTTCTGAAGGGCGTATGCGGTGGAATCGCCGAGTGGTACAACCTGGACCCGATGTTTGTCCGGCTGTTCTACCTGCTGACGGCAACTGCCAGCGCGATCATTCCCGGAGTTGTCATCTACGTGATCCTCTGGTGGGTCATGCCAGCGGCGGAGGCGGAGGCATAGTTCCGCCTGTCCCTACGCGTTTTACCGGATACCAGGCACAAAACCCGGAAAGGTACATTGGCGATCATTGCAATTTACTAACTTGCAGGGAATGACCGACATGTCCGACAAGAAACTGAACACCGCCCTGGCTCTGGAGAAACTCAACCGGATTCTCGAACTCGAACTGGCTGGTGTCATTCGTTATACCCACTACTCTTTTATGGTCTATGGTTTCGGGCGCATTCCAATTGTTTCGTGGCTGCGCAGCCAGGCCGATGAATCCATGCTTCACGCTCACGAAGCGGGTGAGTTAATCACCCAACTCGACGGCAAGCCCTCGCTGGCGGTTGGGCCACTACTGAAGCGCGTGACCTGTGACATCGCCGAGATGCTGAACGATTCCCTTAAGCACGAAGAAAATGCGCTGAAGGCCTACCGTGACCTGCTGAAGGTGGTGGCCGGCAAGTCCATCATGCTGGAAGAATATTCCACACGCATGATCAGCGACGAAACCCGACACGCGGGCGATGTCCGCAAAATGCTCCGGGCACCGGGCAACTGAGTATTGCGCCCTACCCCGATCGTGGCCGGGGTACTGGTGGGCGGCGATCACGAGATGGAGCACGCCGGGCAGCCCTGGATATCCTGGCTGCCGCGCGAATCTGGTACGCATTTACAGTTTCATCGCGTGCATCCGGGTGGTCGCGATGGCACTTTTCGTGCGATGCGCTTTACATGGAATGCCGCCAAATCAGCAGCCAACCTTGGTAAGCACGGGGTCACTTTCGAGGAAGCATCCACAGCGATTGCTGACCCACTTGCCACTACAGGCGCAGATCCCGAACACTCAAAAGAAGCGTTTCGCTGGGTAACATTTGGCCGTTCGAGCCGCGGTCGCCTGCTGGCTGTCATGCATACTGAGGAATCCGATACCATTCGCATCATCAGCGCACGAGTCGCAACCCGCCGGGAGCGCACCTTGTATGAAGAAGACTAAGGCCACAGGCGTAACAGATATGCGAGCCGAGTATCGGCAAGCCGACTTCCCCTCAGGCCTCGTCCGGGGCAAGTACGCCGCGAAAATCGCAGCCGGAGCGAATGTCGTCCTGCTCGAACCGGAAATTGCAGTCGCCTTTCCATCGTCTCGCGCCGTCAATGAGGCACTGGGTGTCGTGCTGAAGGCTGCCCGGTCGGCTCGGCTTGGAAAACCCGCTGGGAGGGCAAAACGGAGCCGCTCCGCGACCACGCGCCGCTAAGGATCTCCCTCAGTGATCGAAGCTGGCCCGAGTGCTGCTGCTCGCCGGGTTCTGTCGTGGGCAATCGTTCCCCTTGGGACTGCTGTCACCGGCAGCCTCAAGCAAACTGCCCGCCATCAGCCATCGGCGTGAAAGGGCCGGATGTAACGCCCTGATATTGCCCCTGGCACAAAAAAGAGGCCCCGCAAGCGGGGCCTCGATTGTTGCCGGTACTCGAAGTCGACTTAGGCGATCAACTTACGCCGGG
>CAZPNN010000117.1:0-11051 GCA_964587605.1 uncultured Chromatiaceae bacterium | reverse complement strand
TCGCCGGCCAGGTGGTGCTGTTCGAAAGCTGGCTGCGCCACGAGGTGCCGCCAAACCCGTCGGCCGGCGACAGGGTGAGCATCAGCTTCAACTTCAACTGGTTCTGAAACCGCTGCTCAAAGAAGCACCAGCGGGTCCCGGCCAAACAGCCAGACATGGCCCCACACCAGCATGAATACCGCGGCCAACAGTCCGACGGCGGCACCCACCAGCGTCACCCGGTCCGTCGGCCAGCGCGCCCGGCCACGCAGAATTGCTCCGAACGGCACCACCGAAGTCGGGCCAGCCAGCGCCTGCCAGGCCTCCTCGCCCAGCACTTCTTGCTTCCGTTTCCCGGTGATTGCCATTCCGATCAGGGCAAATACACCCAGGCCGCCAAACAGGATCAGACCCACGACATGGCCGTTGGCCGGCACATGGGCGAGACCCCACAAGCCAAGGCCCCAGAGGATCGGGTGACGGGTGATTGCCACGGTGCCCGGAGCCGTGGGCGTCCACGGCCGATCCACGAATGCGATAGACAGGGGATTCGGTGCCAGGACACTCGCACCGAGCAGCATCAGGGTTAGCGGCATCAGCAGCAATGCAACCCAGCGGCCCGGCGAACCGGCAAACCACAGGGGGATGTAGGGCGCGAGCAGGGCTTCGCGGATCAGCCATATGAACAAGAGCAGCGACAACACCGAGTAGGCAGCAAGAAAGCCACCACCGCCCAATCGCGCCTTCAACGACCGGCGTACCACCGGCATCGTCGGAATGACATGCGCGATCAGGAAAACGGCGAGGACGCCGAGAAATCTTTCCATGGCCTGATTCCGGGAAAAACTCCGGCTTGGTACTTAGCCCCGCGGCGCCAGCGGTGTGCCGCCGGGCCGGACCACGTTGGTTGCCAGCGCGATCATCGAGGCCAGGTCGGTCAGGTTGGCCGGCACGACCAGGGTGTTGGCCTGCTTCGCCAGGTTGCCGAACTGGGCTATGTAGGCCTCGGCCACGCGCAGTTGCATGGCTTCGTTGCCGCCGGGCTCCCGCAATGCCAGCGCCACCTGGCGCAGGCCCTCGGCGGTGGCCGTCGCGACGGCGAGGATGGCCTCGGCCTCGCCCTGGGCCTCGTTGATCTGCTGGCGCTGGTTGGCCTCCGACGCCTTGATCACGCGCTGCTTGTCGCCCTCGGCCTCGTTGATCTTGGCATCCCGCTCACCCTCGGAGTTGAGTACGACGGCGCGCTTTTCCCGCTCGGCGCGCATCTGCTTTTCCATTGCGGAGAGCACGTCCCGCGGCGGATTGATGTTCTTGATCTCGTAGCGCAGCACCTTCACGCCCCAGGCATCCGACGCCTTGTCGAGTTCGACGACCACGTTGGCATTGATGGAGCCACGTTCCTCGAAGGTGCGATCAAGGTCGATCTTGCCGATCTCGCTGCGGAGCGTGGTCTGCGCGAGCTGCATGATCGCGAAGATGTAATCGGTAATGCCATAACTCGTACGCTGGGGATCCAGGATGCGCAGGTACAGGACGCCATCCACACCCACCTGCACGTTGTCCTTGGTGATGCAGGTCTGCTCCGGGATGTCGAGAGCCTGCTCCTTGAGGCTGTGGCGATAGGCAATGCGCTCGACAAACGGCACCAGGATGTGAAAGCCGGCCTGGATCGTGCGGCTGAATTTGCCCAGGTACTCGATCACGAAGGCGCTCTGCTGGGGCACCACGATGGCCGTCTTGGCCAGAACGATGACGACAACAACGGCAATGGCAAAGGTAACGATAAATCCGTTCACGACAGTTACTCCTCAGTGAATCAGTTCCGGGCTTCGACCCGCAACGTAACGCCGTCGACACCGACGATGCGCACATTGACGCCCGGCGGGATGGCCTCAGTGCCCACGTTTCTTACCGTCCAGGTGGAGCCGCGAAGTTCGACCCGGCACGTGCCGTCAACCGGCAGGCCGACGGGCAGCTTAAGGTGCTCGCGGAGCATGTCGTTCGCCATGTCGGGCACCTCCCGGCGCAGGAGGCGGTACACCCGCTTGCGGAAGAGGACCATCGAAACAACCGCCAGGACGGCGAAGATCAGCCACTGCGCCCACTCCGGCAGTCCCGGCATGACGATCCCGGTCAGCCCCGTGACAATCGCCGCCGCGCCGAGGAAGACCAGGAAGAAGTCCGCTTCGATTATGAATAACTCGGCACCCAGCAGCAGGATGCCAATGACCATCCAGCCCCACCACGTCATGGCAACTACCCCGCTTCAGTGTCAAAAACGCACAAGACTTATAGCCGACAATCAGCCCGCCTTGCGAGTACCGCTCAGGAAGGCTTGTCCGTCTGGAACACCCGGCCCATGTACTCGGAGAGGTCCCGGGTGACCTCGGCCGTGGTTTCCGGGCCAACCCCCGCCAGGGTCTTGGCCAGCTGCTTCTTGAACTCCAGCTGCATCTGGCGGCCAATCTGGATGCGCTGGGCCTGGGGCGAGCCGGCGCCGTGCATCGACTCGGTGAGATAGCCGACCGCGTTCCGGCCGAGGGTCATGTTCTCGATGAGCCGGAGAATCCTCATGCGGTCCTCGGTCGGGATATCGGCGCGACCCTTCAGGTACTTGCGGATCAGCTTGCCAACCTCCGGGTGCTTAAGATCCTGTTCGGAGGGCAGGGTCACCATCAGGCCGCCGGCCAGATCCTGCGCGAGCCGGCTTATTTCGTAGGGAAATCGCGTCACGTGATGCTTGCAGACGTTGGCGATCATGTCGTCGTTCAAGTAAACGCCGGATTTCATCGGCACGGCCTGGTAGCTGGAGGCAATTCCCGTCGAATAGATCGTCTCGTTGAGGTGCGTCATCTCCACGAGCTTGTCCTTGATGTGAGAGACCTTGCCGACGCCGTTGAAGTCGGCAATCGTGGCCGCGGCACCGATCAGCACGTCGCCAACTCCCGATTTGCACACGTAGCTGCGGCGGTGATAGGTCGTGAAGCGCTCGACGAGCATCGCGGCGTAGTCGACTTCGCCGTGCATGAAGACGTTTTCCCAGGGTATGAACACGTCCTCGAAAATGATCATGGCCTCCTGCCCGCCGAAGCGCTTGTTGCCGGGATCGATGTCGCCGCCCTCCATGCTGCGCGTGTCGCAGGACTGGCGCCCGTAGATGTAGGTGATCCCGGGCGCGTCCACCGGCACGGCGCCGACGATCGCGTAGTCCTTGTCGGCGGGTCCGAGGCGCATCGTGGGCATGACCAGCAGCCAGTGGGCATTGAGGCAGCCAGTCTGATGGGCCTTGGCGCCCTTGAGGTACACGCCCTCCGCCGTCTGCCGGCTGACGTGCACGAAGAGATCAGGATCAGCCTGCTCGTGCGGCGCCTTGCCGCGGTCGCCCTTCACGTCCGTCATGGCGCCGCCGATGACGAAGCCGCGACGTTGCATGTCGGTGACGAAGCGGAGGAAGCGCTGGTGATAGGGCGTACCGTGCTGCTCGTCGATTTCGAACGTCACCGAGTGCAGCGCGTTGATCGCGTCCATGCCGACGCAGCGCTGGAAGCAGGTGCCGGTGAGCTGCCCGAGCCGGCGCTGCATCTTGTTCTGCAAGACCAGGTCGTGAGCACTGCCGGCGATGTGCAGGAAGCGGTTCACGCGCTCGCCGGTGTACTGCGAGACGACCGTGCCCAGTTCCGGATCGCGGACCGCGAGATCGTAGGTCTCGGCGACGGCATTGATGGAGGGCCGGATCATCGGGTGATCCACCGGCTCGGGAACCAGCTCGCCAAACAGAAACACGCGGAGTTGCCGCCCCCGCAGGCTCGCGATGTACTCGGCGCCGGTGCGCAGGGCTGTAACGGGTCCCGCCACGTCCGGCTTAACTACACTAGCTTTGGTTGCCAAGTAACTGATCTCCAAAGAATTAAGTGCCAGAATCCTGAGGCTTAAGAGAGCCCCGGCAGCAGCGCACTCTGCCGCTTTCGCGTATCGCCTTCGCCGATAGCAATACTATACCCGCCCCTCCCGTGGTTCTGCCCCGCATGACACCCGGTTCCCCGCCGCGCTTTGCCGTCCCGATTCTGTTCGCGGTTATTTTTATCGACCTGGTCGGCTTCGGGATTCTCGCTCCCTTTATCCCCTTTTACGTCGAGCGACTGGGCGCGCGCCCTGAATTGATCACGCTGATCATCGCGGCCCATCCGCTGGCACAGTCTCTGGCCACGCCGCTGTGGGGTTCTCTCAGCGACCGGATCGGGCGGCGGCCCGTGTTGCTGGCGAGCATGCTGGGGCACGCGGTCTCCTACGCCATGCTGGGTTTTGCCGGCTCCCTGTGGATGCTGCTGCTCGCCCGGACATTGAGCGGCGCCACGTCGGCAAACATCTCGACGGCCTACGCCTACATTGCGGATGTCACCACACCGGAACAGCGCGCCCGCGCGATGGGCCGGGTGTCGTCCGCGTTCGGACTGGGTTTTACTATCGGCCCGGCACTGGGCGGACTGCTCGCTGGTGGCGATACGATCGCCGACGCCAACCTGCTGCGGCCCGCGGTGGCCGCCGGACTGTTTTCCTTTGCGGCATTTCTCGCCATATTTGCGTTTCTGCCGGAGACCCGCCAGCTCGCACCGGCCTCGCCGCCGAGAGCGGCAGGCAGCAACCTGTTTACCGAACTTCGGCACATCGCCCGCCGCCCTGTGATTTCCCAAATGCTGGCAATGGCCACGGTCGTCCTGATTTTCATGTCGGCCCGCGAGTCCATCTTCACGCTGTGGGCCAATCACCAGCACGCGCTCAGCGCCCAGGCCATCGGCGGCATGCTCGCCTGGTCCGGGGGCCTGATCGCCCTCGTACAGTTCTTCGGCATGGGCTGGCTGTCGAAGCGCTTCGGTGAACTGAACCTTACGAAGTGCGCCATCGTGTGCCTCATGGTGGGCTGGTTCGCCCTCACGCAGGCCACCGGTATCCCCACCCTGATCATGGCGATGACCATCGGGGCCTTCGGCACGGCCTTCTTCCAGACCAGTATGCAGACCCTGCTGTCCAAGCTGGCGGGCCCGACCGAAAGGGGAACTGTCCTTGGCGTCTACCAGTCGTCCACGGCCATGGCCCGCTTTGTGGGCCAGGCGGGCGCGGGCACCCTGTACGGCCAGCTCGGCGCCAGCTCACCTTTTCTGCTGGGCAGCCTCGCCATGCTGCCGGCATTTGCCATTGCGGTGCGGATCGGGCGGCAAACTGCCGCATCGGCCGCGAAAGAACCCCCCGGCAATAAACCAGGGCCACGCTGACTGCAGGCCCACGCTTGTCGCTGTAGGCTACGCAGATGCTCAACTACACACTGCGGCGGCTGGCCATTGCGATTCCAACGCTGTTCGTGATCGTTACCGCGGCATTTTTCCTGATGCGGGCGGCCCCGGGCGGCCCCTTCGATGCCGAGGCCGACCTTGAGCCCGAAGTGCTGGAAAACATCCGTGCTGCCTACGACCTCGACAAGCCGCTTTTGACCCAGTACGGCCTGTTCCTGTCACGGGCCGTCCGCGGCGAGTTCGGGCCGTCGCTGGTCTACAGAGACTTCAGCGTCACCGAACTGATTGCCATCGGCTTGCCGGTGAGCGTGACCCTCGGGCTGCTGGCCAAGCTGCTGGCACTGGTGCTCGGCGGACTCGGCGGCATCATCGCGGCCCTGCGCCAGAACAGCGTCCTTGATCATGTCCTGATGGGCCTCGCGATGACGGGCATCGCGCTCCCCGCCTTCGTCAGCGCACCGATACTGGCTCTGTTCTTCGGCCTCTATCTCAAGCTCCTGCCAGTGGCGGGGTGGAACGACGGCGCCCTGCCAAACCTCGTGCTGCCGGTGGTCGCCCTTGCCCTGCCACAGATTGCGATCATTGCCCGACTGATGCGCGGCGGGATGCTGGAGGTCCTGCGCTCGAACTTTGTGCGCACGGCCCGCTCGCGGGGTCTTACGGAATCCACCATCGTGATTCGCCATGTGCTGCCGTCAGCGCTGGTGCCACTGGTCGGCTACCTGGGGCCGGCGCTGGCCGGAATCATGACCGGCTCCCTGATCGTCGAACTGATCTTCAACCTGCCCGGCGTCGGCCGCTACTTCGTGCAGGGGGCACTGAACCGCGACTACCCGCTGGTGATGGGCATCGTGATCATCTACGCGACCTTCATCATCCTGTTCAACCTGCTGTCGGACCTGGCCTATGCCGCGCTCGACCCGCGGGTGCGAAAGGCCTACCGCTGATGAGCGCACGGCCGGACCTGCTGGGCTCCGGGACGCTGGCGCGCGCCGCGCGCGGCGATCTGCCCCACTCACTCTGGCGCCAGGCCGGCCGGCGCTTCAGGCGCAACCGCGCGGCGATGTCGAGCGTGTATATCCTGATTGTGATCGCGCTCACCGCCATTGCCGTACCCATGTTCTGGCCGCACGGCATCGAGGATGCGTCCTGGGAAAGCATCCTGACCCCGCCCTCCACCGCGAACTGGCACTGGTTCGGCACGGACGCCAATGGCCGCGACCTGTTTGTGCGCACCTTCTATGGCGGACGGATCTCGCTGACGATCGGCTTGCTGACCACCGTCGTGGCGCTGTCGATCGGCGTCGTGTACGGCGCCGTCGCCGGTTTTGTGGGCGGCCGCACCGACGGCCTGATGATGCGGTTCGTCGACGTGCTGTACTCGCTGCCGCTGATCTTCTTCATCATCATTCTCGTCACCATCTTTGGCCGGAACATTTTCCTGGTGTTCGTCGCCATCGGCGCCGTCGAATGGCTGACCATGTCACGGATCGTCCGCGGGCAAACGTTGACGGTGAAGTCCCGGGAATACGTCGAATCGGCCGTGGCCATCGGCCTGTCACGGGGGAAGATTCTCCGCCGCTACATCATCCCGAATGTGCTCGGGCCGGTAATCGTCTACGTCACGTTGTTGATTCCGACGAATATCGTTGTCGAGAGCTACCTGTCCTTCCTTGGCCTGGGCGTGCAGGAACCCCTCACCAGCTGGGGGTTGCTGATCTCGCAGGGCGCCGGCCAGCTGGACGGGGCACCCTGGCTGATCTTCTTCCCCGCCACCTTCCTCGCCGTCACGATGTTCTGCTTCAACTTCATCGGCGACGGGCTGCGCGACGCGCTCGATCCCCGTGATCGCTAAAAGAGTCGCCAGAAGGATCGCCAGCGAATGACGTCGAGGGACATGACACCGGTCGTTGAGTGCCAGCAACTCAATGTCAGTTTTCAGACCGACGCAGGCCAGGTCACTGCCGTGACGGACCTGGATTTCACCCTGCATGCCGGCGAGTGCCTGGGCGTGGTCGGCGAATCGGGCTCAGGCAAGAGCCAGACCTTCCTCGCGATGTTTGGCCTGCTGGCCGCCAATGGCCGGGCTACCGGCAGCATCCGTTACCGAGACACGGAACTCCTGAACGCGCCCCGGTCCGTCCTCGACGGATTCCGCGGCAACCGCCTGGCGATGATCTTCCAGGACGCCCTCTCCGGCCTGACGCCGACCATGCGCGTCGGCGACCAGATGGCCGAGGTGCTGATGCGTCACCAGGGCCTGTCCCGGCGAGCCGCACGAGGCCGAATCGTCGAAGCCCTCGAAGTGGTCCGGATCGCGGATCCCGAGCGCCGGTATGCCGCCTATCCGTTCGAGATGTCCGGCGGCATGCGCCAGCGGGTGATGATCGCGATGGCCACCCTGTGCAAGCCGGAAGTCCTGATCGCCGACGAGCCGACGACGGCCCTGGATGTCACCGTGCAGGCGCAGGTGCTCCGGCTGCTTGACGGACTCAAGCGGCACACGGGCACGTCGCTGGTCCTGATCACGCACGATCTCGGCGTCGTGGCGGGACTCTGCGATCGGGTGCTCATCATGTATGGCGGCCGGGTGGTCGAGTGCGGCCCGGTGCGCGAGATCTTCCGGCAGCCGGCCCATCCCTACACGCAGGCGCTGCTGCGCTCCATGCCGAGCCTCCTCATCGATCCGGCCAGGGACCTGCCGGTGATCCCTGGCCAGCCCCCGGATCTGGAGAATCTGCCCCCCGGTTGCGCCTTCGCCAGCCGCTGCAACTACACGGTGGACGCATGCCGGGCGGAGCGGCCCGGGCTTCGCGCCCTCAATGCCGGCCACGCGCGTGCCTGTCATTTCGAGCCGGCCGATCTTCACGAGCACGCGGCCACGGCCCCCGCATGACCACCCTGCTCTCCGTCGAGCACCTCTCGGTGCATTACACGCTGCCTGGCGAAGGCCTGTTCCGCCGGCGGCCGCTCACCCTGAAGGCCGTGGACGACGTGAGCTTCGAGCTCGGCGCCGGCGAGACGCTGGGCGTTGTCGGTGAAACCGGCTGCGGCAAGTCCTCGCTCGGCAAGGGGGTACTGCAACTGGTCCGGCCGGCAGGCGGCCGGGTGCTGTGGGAAGGCCGGGACCTGTGCACGCTGGCACCTGCCGAACTGAAACGCTGCCGCAAGGACCTGCAGATCATCTTCCAGGATCCGCTGTCGAGCCTGAACCCGCGCATGACGATCGGCGAAATCGTGGCCGAGCCGCTGGAAGTGCACTGCCCCGAACTCGGACGCAGCGAGCGCGCACGCCGCGTCGACGAGATGCTGGAGCGCGTCGGGCTGCGGCCGGAGATGCGCAATCGCTACCCCAACGAATTCAGCGGCGGCCAGTGCCAGCGGATCAGCATTGCGCGCGCGATGATCGCGCAGCCCAAGGTCATCGTCTGCGACGAGCCGGTGAGCTCGCTCGACGTGTCGATCCAGGCGCAGATCTGCAACCTACTGCGCGACCTCCAGCGCGACACCGGCATTGCGCTGCTCTTCATAAGCCATGACCTGTCGATCGTGCGCTACATGAGTCACCACGTGCTGGTGATGTACCTCGGCCGCGCCATGGAAACCGGTCGACGGGAGGACTTTTTTGGCGCGCCACGACACCCCTACAGCCAGGCGCTGATCAGCGCGGTGCCGCAGCCCGACCCGGACGTCGCCGCCAGCGCGCGGCCACTGGTCCTCGATGGCGAGCTGCCCTCGCCCCTGGATCCGCCGAGCGGCTGCGTTTTTCGCACCCGCTGCCCGCTCGCCGTGCCGGGCTGCATCACCCGGCAACCGGTGCTCGAGGAGGCAGGTCCCGGCCACCGCGTCTCCTGCCATCGCTGGCGTGAAACCGGATCTGCCAGTTCGCCCGGGTAGACTTATAGCGCGTCAACCTGGAGGAGCTCCGGATGGCCGAACTGCGCTGCTACATGATCGTGCTGGCCGATCTCACGGATCGCGAACGCTTCCTTAAGGGCTATGCCCGCGTGGTACCCGACCTGGTGAACCAGTTTGGCGGCCGCTACCTCATCCGCGGGGCCGGCGGCCTGTTCGTGGAGGGTGGCTGGTGCGACAGTCCGAGCGCGCTGGTCTCCGAGTGGCCCAGCCGCGAGCAGGCGCTGCGCTTCTGGAATTCGCCCGAGTACGCCGCCGCGAAAAAATTGCGGGACGGCACCGGCCGCTTCCAGGTGCTGCTGATCGACTCGCCCGCGCTCCCTGGCACGCTCCCGGCCTAGCGTCACCATCAACTGTTCAGGGCGCTTGCGGGTGCCCTTGCGACCAATGGCCACAGTCGCGGATAAACCGGCAGTTGTGTAATCTTCGTGGCTGCAACGTGGCACACGCAGCATCAGGCAAGAGATCAGACCCATGAGTAAATCCCCCGAAAAAGCCCCGGCTGCCGAACCGATGGTTCGCGCCGACGGAACCTATCCCACTCTCGCGCTGCGCAAGGACACCATTACGGCCAGCGTCGTCCAGACCCGCGTGCAGGGCATCAACGGGGCGAATCCTGGCCCCGACCTGAAGCGCAATCTCGATTACTTCCTGGAGTGCATCGACATTGCCCAGGGCTTCGGCCCACCCAGCGACCTGCTGCTGTTCCACGAGTTCCCGATCACGGGATTTTCGGAATGGACCCGCGAGCAGCACTACAACCTGTCGATCGAAGTCCCCGGCCCAGAAACCGATGAAGTCGCAAAGCGGGCGAAGAAATACCACTGCTACATCGTGTTCGGCACCTATGCGAAGGATCCGAAGAACTGGCCGGGCCACATCCTGCACCTGATGGTGATGGTGAAGCCCGACGGCACCGTGGTTCAGCACTGGAAGCAACGGAACGTGCGCGGAATGTTCCCGGGTTCCGAGCAGTACACCTCGGTGATCTATGACGTCTACGACCGCTTTGTGGAGATGTACGGACTCGATGCCGTCATTCCGGTGGAACGCACGGACATCGGCAATATCGCCATGTCGGCCGTCCAGTTCGAGCCGGAGCTCTTTCGCTGTTTCGCATTCAAGGGCGCCGAGATTATGTGCCGCGTGGCTACCGGCGGTTTCGAGTTTGACGACATGCGCCTCACTTCGTACCACAACAGCGTGTACACGATGATCGCCAACAACTCGGTCAGCACCCAGGGCCGTAACCCGGGCTTTTTCGAAGATGCCAACTTCGGCGGTCCGGGCCGCTCGGCAATCTTTGGACCCCGCGGAGTCGAACTGTGCAAGGCAGGGCCTTTCGAGAGCAAGGAGCAGGCGCGAATCCCGATTGCGGAGTTCCGGGCCCGGCACCGGATCCCCGATCTGCACCTGCACCTGTACAAGCCCGTCCTGGACCAGTACCGCGAGCGTTACGCGCCCGGGGGCTACATAGACTACCTTCCCAAGGACAAGCGGGACGCTTTCCGGTATTTTCAGGAACGGTCACGCTGGACGCATTACTGGTAATGGCCGCCAAAATCGCTTAAACGGCTCTATCGATTGACGATGTCTTCTCGTGGGGGGTGGACAAATCATGCTTAAGGCCCGGACGAAACTGACGCCGACCAGCACGCGCACACGTGAGCAACTGATCCTGGCCGGGGAACGGCTGTTTGCGGAGCAGGGAATCGACAAAGTCTCGCTGCGACAGATCAATGCGGAGGCCGGCCAGCGCAATTCCTCGGCCTCGCACTACCACTTCGGGTCGAAGGAGTCGCTGGTCACGGCGATTTCCGAGTACCGGTTCGAGCACCTCAATGAGCGGCGAAACGCCATGCTGGCGGC
>CAZPNN010000116.1:0-3099 GCA_964587605.1 uncultured Chromatiaceae bacterium | reverse complement strand
ACCTCGGCCCCGCCACCGCCGGCCTGATCACGGGCTCGGTCGTCATCGAGCAGATCTTCGGCCTGCCGGGCCTCGGCCGGTACTTCGTGCAGGGCGCGCTGAATCGCGACTACACGCTAGTGCTAGGCATCGTGACCTTCTACGGCGCGCTGATCATTTTCTTCAACTTCCTGGTGGACCTCGTTTACGGCTGGCTGGACCCGAGGTCGCGGGAATGACCGGCATTGCAGGAGCGCCGGAAGCCGCGACCCCCGCGACATCTGTCCCCGCGCCCCCCCGCAGCCTGGGCTCCGACGCCTGGGCGGCACTTCGCCAGAACCGTGCCGCGATGGCCGCCGCAATCCTGCTCGGCGTGCTCGTACTGCTCGTGCTGTTTGGACCGTCGCTGAGCCCGTGGCGCTTCGACAAGCCAAACTGGGATGAGATCGCAATGCCGCCCGCCCTGGCCGGCGGCCACCTGTTCGGCACCGACTCGCTCGGCCGCGACCTGTTCACCCGCACCCTGCACGGCGGGCGCATGTCGCTCCTGATCGGCATGGTCTCCACGCTGGTCAGCCTCGTGATCGGCATCGCCTGGGGCGCCACGGCGGGGTTCCTCGGTGGGCGCGTGGACCGGCTGATGATGCGTATCGTGGACATTCTCTACGCGCTGCCCTTCATGTTTCTGGTGATCCTGCTGATGGTGCTGTTCGGCCGGCACATCGTGCTGATCTTCGTCGCGATCGGCGCGATCAACTGGCTGGACATGGCGCGCATCGTTCGCGGGCAGACGCTGGGCCTGAAGCAGCGCGAGTTCATTGAGGCGGCGCGGGTGTCGGGTGTCAGAACCGGGCGGATCATCCTGCGCCACATCGTGCCGAACCTGCTCGGCGTCGTCGTGATCTACGTGACGCTGACGATTCCGCAGGTGATTCTCGTCGAGTCCTTCCTGAGCTTCCTGGGCCTCGGCGTGCAGGAGCCGATGACCTCCTGGGGCGTGATGGTGAGCGACGGTGCGATGGAAATGGAGAGCGCGCCGTGGATGCTGATGTTCCCGGCCGTGTTCCTCGCCGTCACGCTGTTCTGCTTCAACTATCTGGGCGACGGGCTGCGCGACGCGCTGGACCCGCGCGACCGGAGCGGGCAATGAGTGCCACGGCCGGGCCTGCGCTGCTCGACGTGCGGAATCTCGCCGTGACGTTCGCCACGCGCGACGGCCCGGTGCACGCGGTAAAGGACCTGTCGTTTCACATCGCGCCCGGCGAGGTGCTCGGCATCGTCGGCGAGTCCGGCTCGGGAAAAACCCAGGCGGCCATGGCGGTGCTGGGCCTGATGGCGGACAACGGTCGCGTAACCGGGAGCATCCGCTTCGAGGGCGACGAGCTTTTGGGGATGCGGGACGCGCGGCTCCGCGAAATCCGTGGCGCGCGAATCGCAATGGTGTTCCAGGACCCCATGACCGCGCTGAATCCCTACCTGACGATCGGCGACCAGATGGGGCTGGTGCTGAAGCGCCACCGGGGCCTTAAGGGCGACGCGGCCAGGAAAGAGTGCGCACACCTGCTGGATGCCGTGCACATCTCAGATCCGGCATCGCGGCTGCGCATGTATCCCCATGAACTGTCCGGCGGCATGCGCCAGCGGGTGATGATCGCGACGGCCTTGCTGTGCAGGCCGGCGCTCCTGATCGCCGACGAGCCGACCACCGCGCTGGACGTGACCGTGCAGGCGCAAATTCTGGGGCTGATGGCGGAGCTGCGCTTGAGCTTTGGCACGGCGATCCTGCTGATCACTCACGACCTGGGGGTTGCGGCGGGCACTTGCGACCGGCTGCTCGTGATGAAGAACGGTGAGTGCCAGGAGCAGGGGGCTATCGACGACTGCTTCCACAACCCGCAGACGGCCTATGCGCGGGAGCTGCTCGCGGCGGTGCCGCGACTGGACGCGGAGCCAACGCGTGTGCCGCCCGCCGTCGCCGAGTCGGTGATCACCGTGGAAGACCTGGCGGTGCATTACCCGGTGGCGCAGCCGGGGCTCTTCGTCCCACCCAGGATGCTGCGGGCGCTGGACGGTGTGTCGCTGGATCTGCGGCCGGGAGAAACCCTGGGCGTTGTCGGCGAGTCCGGCTCCGGCAAGTCCACGCTGGCCCGGGCGGTGTTGCGCCTGGTGCGGCCCACCAGCGGCACGGTGTGCCTGCTGGGGCGGGAGCTGGCGCAGCTGCCCGAGAACGAGGTGCGGGAATCCCGGCGGGATATGCAGCTGGTGTTCCAGGATCCGCTGGCGGCTCTGGACCCGCGTATGACGGTGGGTGAAATCATTGCGGAGCCTCTCGAGGTGTTCGACACCTCGTTGAGCGATGCCGCCGTCATCGCCTGGGTGAGCGAAGCCATGCTGCAGGTGGGGCTGGACCCCGATTGGCGTAACCGCTACCCGCACCAGTTCTCCGGCGGCCAGTGCCAGCGGGTGGGGATAGCCCGGGCGCTGATTCTCAAGCCGAAGCTGCTGGTTTGTGACGAGGCGGTGAGCGCGCTGGACGTGACGGTGCAGGCGCAGATCGTGAGTCTTCTGTTAGAGCTGCAGGCGCGGCTGGGCCTGGCGCTGATTTTCATTTCCCATGACCTGGCGGTGGTGCGGCGGTTGTCGCACCGGGTGCTGGTGATGTATCTGGGCAAAGTGATGGAAATGGCCGATGCGGACGAGCTGTATCGGGCGCCGAAGCATCCCTACACGCGGGCCTTGATGGCGGCGGTGCCGATTCCGGATCCGCGGCTGGAGAAGACGCGGATGAAGGCCCTGGTTAAGGGGGAGGTGCCCTCGCCGCTGGCGGCTCCGGGGGGGTGTGCGTTCAGAACCCGCTGCGTATTTGCCGTCGAGCGGTGTGCGGCGGAGGCGCCGGCGCTGGTGGAGGTTGGCACGGCGCGGGTGGCTTGCTGGCGGGTGGGGGAGATATGAAGCAAAAACCGGCAAAGTCGCCCGATCTCACCACGTTTCATTGTCCAGAGCCCCAACCTGTGCACGAACCAGGCTGGGATCAAGCGTCAAGGCGATTGAGCCATAGACCGCGTCCAGCCGGGCCGTGACGGCGGTCGCGTCGCGGGAGGAGAGATAAGCCGCGAGCGC
>CAZPNN010000115.1:0-3483 GCA_964587605.1 uncultured Chromatiaceae bacterium | reverse complement strand
GACGGGGGCCGGCGCTAAAGCCAGTTCGACTCATAAAGAATTGACGGCGGGGAAATCGCGATCATGAAACTGAAACTGGCCGCACTCGCGGCAACGGCGCTGCTGTCCGGCTCCGCATTTCGATCATTGCTGACAGCCGCCGCTATCGGTTTGTTTGCGGTGGGTTCGCCCGCCAGTGCCCAGGAAGAAGCTGCTGAGCCAGTTGAAGCGGCGGAAGTCGAAGCCGCCGTCGAGGCCGAGCCAGCCGCCGCCGAGCCGGCGGAAGACAGCTCGGGGCCCCAGCTCACGGAAATCATCGTGACGGCGCGCAAGGTTACGGAAAGCATCCAGAATGCGCCGTTGTCCGTCGTCGTGCTGGACGGCGCAAAGATGATGAGTGCGGGGATCACCAAGGTCGAGGAGCTCGTTTCCTACGTCCCGAACATCACGATGTCGGAAACCGGCATCGGCACCAACCTGTACGTTCGCGGCATCGGTTCGGGTATCAACCAGGGTTTCGAGCAGTCCGTCGGTTTGTATATCGACGGCATCTATTACGGTCGCGGCCAGCTCACGCGGGCGCCGTTCCTCGACCTCGCCCAGGCCGAGGTCTTGCGCGGTCCCCAGGCGACGCTCCTCGGGAACAACAGCATCGCCGGCGCGCTGAACCTGACCACGGCGAAGCCGACCGATATCTTCGAGGCCTCCGTCAACGGGCTCTACGAGCCTGATCACAACGAACAGGAAATCACCGGCGTGGTCTCCGGGCCGCTGACCGATCAGCTCGCGGCCCGGCTTGCGGTCCGTTACAAGACCATCGACGGGTACATCGACAACGTCACCTTGAGCCGGGATGAGCCCAATCGCGAGGAAACCAGCGGGCGGCTCACCCTCGCCTGGACAGACGACACCTGGAACGGCTCCTTCAAGATCGAGCACAACGGTTTCGACGTGAAGGGCCGGCAGATCGAGATCATCAAGGCCCTGCCGTCGATCGAGGCGTACCGCGATCCCGACCTGGCGGCAGCGGCAGGCGTCGGGTTGACGAGCCAGACCGGGTTCAGCCGGAATACCGGCAGCTCGGGGCTGTGGAATGCGGACCAGACCTACCTGCAGTACCTCGATGAATTCTTTGACGACACACCCGGCTTTACCACGCCCACCAACCCGGTTCTCGGTGACGACGCGCTCAACTACAGCCGCGGCGCCAACGGCGACAGCAGCGACAACAACATCGATGCCGGCGTGCTCACCTTCAACGTCGAGCTGGGCGATTACGAACTGACCTCAACCACCGGCTACCTCACCTACGACTACACCGAAACCTGCGATTGCGATTTCACGGGCGCGGATATGTTCAGCGTCGGGTTTACGGAAGACTACAGCCAGTGGAGCCAGGAGCTGCGCATCGCGTCGCCGGCCACGGAGCGCATCCGCTGGCTCGCCGGACTCTATTACCAGAACGATGACCTGGAATTCGGCGACCAGATCCTGCTGCCGATCGGCAGCGGCGTCGTCCGACTGGTCGGCTATGCCACCACGGGCAACGACCAGGGCGCCAACAACTCCTTAGGCGACACCTCGGCATTCCGCGATTTCGACCAGAACAATACCGTCAGCTCGGTCTTCGGGCAGGTGGCTACGGACCTGACGGATCGCTGGCGGGCGAGTCTCGGGCTGCGCTACACCCACGTGGAAAAGGATGCGAGCCGGATTCTCCGCGAGGGGGACCTGAACCGGCAGCCCTTCGACCTCTATGACCCGGAGGGTTACGAGCGGCTGGCCAGCGGCGCCGTGCTGTTCGCCTCCATCTTCAAGGTGTCCTTCCACCAGTTGAGCGGCTCACGAGAGAAGGACAACACCGCCTTCGAGCTCGTGACGGACTTCGACCTTAACGACGACACCATGCTCTACGCGTCGATCAAGAGCGGGTTCAAGCCGGGCGGCTACGACGTGCGCTCCAACAGCGAGCCGGTGCCGGGTTCGACCGGCGCCGGAATCCTGTTCCCGGTGACGTCTCTCGATGCCGTGGTGAACAACGTGGAGCCCGGCTCCTTCGAATTTCAGGACGAGAGCGCCCTGGCTTATGAAGTGGGCTCCAAGCTGACGCTGCTCGATGGCACCGCGGAACTCAACATTGCGGTGTTCTATACCAATTTTGATGATTTGCAGGTCAGCATTTTCGACGGCACCCTGGGCTTCAACGTCGGCAATGCCGCCAAGGCGACCACCCAGGGCGTGGAGATCGACGGCCGCTGGTCGATCACCGAGGACTGGTACCTGACCGGGTCCTTAGGCCTCCTCGATTTCGAGTTCGACGACTTCAAGAACGGCCAGTGCGCCCAGGGCGTGGCGCCGACCTACCCGACCAACCTGGCGCCGACCGACCCCAACTACGCGTTCCGGGGCAAGTGCGACTACACGGGCAAGACCAACCAGTACGTGGCGGACTGGTCCGGGTCGGTGGGGCTCAACTACGAGCACCCCGTTGCCGACAACCTGCTGTTCAGTTCCGGCCTGGATGTGCTGTTCACGGACGACTACAACCCGTCGCAGAATCTTGACCCGCGGATCCAGCAGGACGCCTATGCCACGGTCAACCTGCGGGTGGCCATCTCGGATCTCGACCGCCGGTGGGAGCTGGCGCTTCTCGGGAGAAATCTGACGGACGAGGAGGTCGTGAGCTACGCCAACGACACGCCGCTGGCCTTCAGCCAGTTCGGCACGCCGACCTATTACGGGTTTATTGACCGGTCCCGGAATATTGCACTGCAAGCAAGCTACAAATTTGGTGAGTGAATGACCGGGCTTATGTAACAACGTGCCTTTCAACCGGCAAGAACCGGGGTTACACTCCAGCTTAATAAATAAACCTTACAAAGACGTAATTTCGCCAGCCTAAGCCAAACACCGCATCTTGAAATGCGGCCAAAAAACTCAAAATACATTCGGGGGATTCGATATGTTTAAGACTCTCAGCACACGATTCGCACTCGCGGCGGTCGTGACCCTGGCCAGCTCGGGTGCGATGGCCGCGGCTCTCGACACCGGCAAGGCCAGCAACGGCCTGACCGGCATCTACAGCGCGACGTTCACCGGCGCTATCGGTGCCTGCGGCGGTTCATCGCCGTCGTACTGCGCGTTCTTCGGTGGCCTGCCATCTGCCGGCCAGCTTGGCGCCGTGGCAATCGGGCCAAACCCGTCGGGCTTGAACGGGAACGTTCCGGGCGGCATTGGGCCACTGGGTACTCCGGTTGCACCGGTGCCCGGTGCGGGTTCCTCGCTGAACCTCACGTCAGACGGTGTCAACTCGTTTTTGTCCGGCGGCACCATCACCTTCGCCGGCGCGACGATCACGGTCATTCCGGCGGGCACGACTGCCACTGTCCTCAATGCCGGCATGGTGCTTGACATCGGGCCCCAGGTGGCAGCCGTTAATGGCAACGGTCACTCGGAGTTCCTCGTGACGGCGCCGGTGGACTTCAGCCGCTTCTCCCAGGTGAT
>CAZPNN010000114.1:0-3206 GCA_964587605.1 uncultured Chromatiaceae bacterium | reverse complement strand
CCATTCTGGTCGTGTCGCCGTGGGTGGTTCGCAACTACCAGCTTTCGGGGGAGCTGACGTTCAGCGAGAGCCACGTCGGCATCGGCGCCTACCAGGGGTGGTACACCACGGCCACGATGTCCGAAGGTAAGCCCTATCAGGTCCGGATTGACGAATCGCGCCGACCACAGAGCGCGATTGCCGCGGCGGCAGGCGCGCATTTCCGCTTGTCCCGCGATGATCGCTGGGACATCTATCCGACCATCCAGGACGAGCTGCTCTACAGCCGGGCCCTGGTGGTCGAGGTGCTCAAAACCTATCGGGCTGAGCCCCTGATGATGCTGCGCCACCTGGCTGTGAATGTGCCGCGCTTCTGGTTCCAGGGCGCAACCGACAAGCTCACGATCCTGATTGTCGTCTTGCAGTTGCCGCTGCTCCTGGCAGCGGCGGCCGGCGCCATCCGGTCGAAGAACCTGAGGCCGCAGCTCCTGTTACTCCTCGTTCCGGTCGTCGTCATCTGGGGACTCCACGTCCCGTTGATTGCCCACGCGCGTTACTCGGTGCCATTGGTGCCCCTGCTGGCCGTCTTCGCCGGACTCCTTGTGGCATCCTGGCAGTCGCCGGACGCTGCCCGCAGTCGATAATCCGGGCGCATGCTGGGTCTGTGGCGCCGCAAGCTGGCGATTCCTGAAGCCGTCGGATGTCGGGCCGGAGCTGTCGAGCCGGCAATTTGCGATCACCGACAGTCACTACGGTGTCACCGGCGCGCTGAATCAGTGCCGCGATTGTGGTTTCGTGCAGTCGGCCGACATCCACGATGTGCAGGGCTTCTATGAACAGCTGGAGGATCCCGAGTACGTCGAGGGGCACAGGGAGCGGGCTTTGCAGGCGCAGAAGCTCCTCAATCTCCTGGCGCGAGTCCGGCCGAACGGGCGGCTGGTGGACATTGGTGCCGGGAGCGGCATCCTTGTGGAGCAGGCATTGCTCCTTGGCTACGATGCAGCCGGAGTGGAGCCATCCCGATGGCTTTGCGAGCAGGGTCGAGGCCGGTCATTGCCAATGCATCTCGGTACGTTTCCGCATCCGGACATTCCGTCGGGTATCGATGTCGTGACACTGGTAGACGTCCTCGAGCACGTCTCTGACCCCGTCGGCATGCTGCGGCGGATCCGGGAGCAGTTGGCTGATAACGGGGTGGGCCTCGTCGTGACACCGGATGTGAGTTCGGTCGCCGCGCGGCTGCTGGGCCGACGCTGGTGGCATTACCGCATTGCCCATATCGGCTATTTCAACCGGCAGACGCTGGTGCAAGCCCTGGCGCGCGCGGGGCTTGAGCCCCTGCAGGTCGGTCGTCCGTGCTGGTATTTTTCGCTGCGGTACCTGGCGGAGAGGGTCCAGACCTATCTGCCGTTCCGTATCCCTGTTCCGAAGATGTCCGTCCTCGATCAGTGGACAGTTCCGCTGAATTTGCGGGACTCCCTGTTCGTCATCTTCCGGAAATCCGGGAGTCCGTCATGACCGGGACCGCACATCCGGCTGATCAGGCGGCGGGCATCCGCGATTATCTGCGCCTTGCGAGGGTCGACCACTGGATCAAGAACATTTTCATGGCGCCCGGCATCGTCGTCGCCTTCGTGATTGCCGGCCCGCCGGCCGCCGGCGTGGTGACGCGGATCATCCTCGGTGTGCTCAGTACCTGCCTGGTGGCATCGGCGAACTATGTCATCAACGAGTGGCTCGATCGGGATTTCGACAGGCACCACCCGCTCAAGAAAGCCAGGCCGGCGGTGACTGCGAATGTCCGCGGCGTGTTTGTCGCTCTTGAGTATGTGCTGCTGGTTGCGATCGGCCTGGCGGTTGCAACGGCTGTCTCGGCGTCGTTCGTCTCGATGTCTGCGTTGCTTCTGGTGATGGGCATCGTCTACAACGTTCCGCCATTCCGGTCCAAGGACCGGGCCTATCTCGATGTTCTTTCCGAATCGATCAACAATCCGCTGCGATTCCTGCTGGGGTGGTTCACCGTAGTGTCCGGAGCCTGGCCACCAACCAGCGTGCTGCTCGCCTACTGGATGGGGGGCGCGTTCCTGATGGCGGTGAAGCGCTACTCCGAGTTCCGGTACATCGCTGATCCGGTGCTCGCGGGCCAGTACAGGCGCTCATTCCTGGTTTATACCGAGCACACGCTGCTGGTCTCGGCCTTTTTCTATGCCCTGTGCGCGGCGTTTTTCCTCGGCATATTCCTGATCAAGTACCGCATCGAGCTCATCGTGAGCTTCCCGTTCTTCTCCCTGCTGTTTGCGTGGTACCTTGCAATCGGCCTGCGGCCCTATTCTGCGACGCAGGCTCCGGAGAAGCTCTACGAGGAGCCCCGGTTTCTTGCTTACGTGGTCATCCTCATGACCCTGGTCGCGGTGCTCCTGTTCGTGGATATGCCATGGCTCAGCATCCTCGTGAGTCGTTTGAGTTACTGACGGCGAGGCTTCCGGATCTGGTGGGTGCTTCCGGACGCAACACTGTCATTTTCGACCTGGACGGGACGATCACCCGCCGCGACACCTACACCGCCTTTCTGTTGCGGTCCCTCCGGCACCGGCCTGCACGCCTGGCGTCATCTCTGCTGCTGCCCTTCGCCGTGGCTGCTCACCTGGCGGGGTTGCGGGACAATGCGTGGCTGAAGACGCGGTTCCTCGCCGCAATCCTCGGCGGCATCGGCAGGAGCGAGCTTCAGGGTCTCACGGAGCGCTTCGTGGCGGATCTGCTGTGCCATGGTCTGCGGAATCGCGCGCGCGCGGTCATCGATGCGCACCGGGCGGCTGGTGATTTCGTGGTGCTGGCTACCGCGAGCTTCGACTTCTATGTTACCGATATCGGTCGCACCCTCGGTTTTGATGCCGTGCTATGTACCCGGTCCGAATGGTCGGAGGATCGGCTGGTGCCGATACTGGCGACCGGAAACTGCCATGGCATCGTCAAGGCAGATCGCGTCAGGGAATTGCTCGCCAGCCTGCCGTCTCCCGGGCGGCTCACGGTGTACACCGACAGCCACGTGGACCTGCCGGTGCTTTCCCTGGCCGACGACCCTGTGACGGTGAATCCGACCCGCCGGCTCGCGGCGCTCGCTGCCGGGCGGAGCTACCGGATCGAGGATTGGGGCTAGCCGGACGCGGTTATGCGAGCCCGTAGATTTTCAGCACGTTGTCCCGCATCAGCTTCCGGCGCACCTCCGG
>CAZPNN010000113.1:0-10186 GCA_964587605.1 uncultured Chromatiaceae bacterium | reverse complement strand
ACAACGAGCCGCTCCACGAAAGTGACCTGCGCATCGAAGTAAATCGCGGCACCGGTCAGGCCATCAGCCGCCAGACCGGGAACCTCCTTCAGTGTTTCGTCGCGCGACAGGCGCCGGTGCCCCGGGACCGAGCGACCGATGGACAGCAGGTCATACACGTAGAGGCCAAAGTCCACCGTGTTCATGCCCCGGCGGCTGTCTTCGTACACCGGGATCAGGAGCGGCAGCGGGCGCACCAGGTGGGGCGCGTTGCGCAGGAGAGTTTCCCGCTCCTGCAGGGACTCGTGCACCAGGCCGAGCTCACCGAATTCAAGATAGCGCAGACCGCCGTGGATCAGCCGGCTGGACCATCGCGTGGTGCTGTTGCACAAATCGCCCTGCTCGACCAGGCAGGTGCGCAGTCCGCGCAGCGCCGCGTCGCGGGCGATGCCGGCACCGTTGATGCCGCCGCCGATTACGATCAGGTCAAAGTGCATATCACACGCCGTAGGAGCGGCTTCAGCCGCGACCTGTCTGTCACAAACAGCGCTCGCGGCTGAAGCCGCTCCTACGCGCGAACCTGGCCGGTGCCGTGGACCACGTACTTGTAGCTGGTCAACTGCTCGGCTCCCACGGGACCCCGCGCGTGGATGCGACCGGTCGCGATGCCGATCTCGGCACCCATACCGAATTCACCGCCATCGGCGAACTGCGTGGATGCGTTGTGCAGCAGGATGGCACTGTCCAGGTCGCGGAGAAAATGCTCGACCGCCGCCGCGTCGTTC
Source organism: uncultured Chromatiaceae bacterium (assembly GCA_964587605.1). Lineage (GTDB taxonomy): Bacteria > Pseudomonadota > Gammaproteobacteria > Steroidobacterales > SHZI01. The sequence goes on along the minus strand of CAZPNN010000113.1, from coordinate 9,422 downwards.
GCGATGATCGATTCCGTGTGCGCCGAGCCGTAGGTCGAAATGTGCCGGATCGCCTCGTCCACGTCGGCAACCACGCGGCAGGACAGGATCGCATCGAGGTACTCGGTGCGCCAGTCGTCCTCGGTGGCCGGTTTCACGCGGGTGTCGAGCCGGCACAGTTCAGCGTCGCCGCGCAGTTCGCAGCCGGCAGCGACCAGCGCATCGGCAATCGGCCGCCAGTGGGTGCCGAGACAGTCCCGGTCGATCAGCAGCGTTTCCGCCGACCCGCAGATGCCGGTGCGCCGCATCTTCGCGTTCAGCGTGACATCCCGCGCCATGGCGACGTCGGCCGAGCGGTGCACGTAGACATGACACAAACCTTCAAGGTGGCCGATCACCGGCACCCGCGCATCGGCCTGAACGCGAGCGATCAGGTTCTTGCCGCCACGGGGCACGACGACGTCGACAAACTCGCGCATGTTGCCGAGCAGGTAACCGACGGCGTCCCGGCTGGCGGTCGGCACCATCTGGATGGCCGTCTCCGGCAGGCCACCCGCCTTGAGACCGTCGATCAGCGCGGCGTGTATCGCGCGACTCGAGTTGAAGCTTTCCGAACCACCCCGCAGGATCACGGCGTTGCCGGACTTGAGGCACAGCGCACCCGCGTCCGCCGTCACGTTGGGACGGCTCTCGTAGATGATGCCGATCACGCCGAGCGGCACCCGTACGCGCTGGATCCGCAGCCCGTTCGGGCGCGTCCATTCCGCCAGCACGTCGCCAACCGGATCAGGCAGCGCCGCCACCTCCTCGATGCCCCTCGCCATGCCTTCAACGCGCTTCCCGTCGAGCAAAAGGCGATCCTGCAGCGCGCCGGACAGATTGTGCGACCGCGCACCTGCCATGTCCTGCGCATTGGCCGCCAGGATTTCACCCTCGCGGGCGCGGATCGCGGCGGCGGCGGCCTTGAGGGCGGCCACCTTCTGCGCCGCCGTCGCGCGGGCGAGCGCGGCCGCTGCCTCACGGGCCTGGCGCCCAAGGCGCGTCATGGTCATGGCCAGTTCTTCGGTTTTGGCGACGGGTTGCGTGGCGTTCATCGTCAGGCGTCCAGGAGGGCGAGGTTGTCCCGGTGAATGAATTCGTCCCGGCCACTGTAACCGAGTAAAGCGGCCAGCTCCTCACTGCGCCGGCCGCAAATCCGGCGCGCCTCATCACTGGAATAGGCCACCAGGCCGCGTGCGAGGTCCCGCCCGGCGCGATTGCGGATGGTCACGGCGTCGCCGGACTGGAATGCCCCGCTGACCGCCACGATGCCCACCGGCAGCAGGCTGCTGCCGGCGCGCAGGGCCCGTTCGGCGCCCTCGTCCACCGTAACACCGCCGCGCGGCACCAGTGTGCCCGCGATCCACTGCTTCCGCGCCTGCCGGGGCGTCCGGCCGGGGAGAAACCAGCTGCAGTTGGCGCCGTCCTCGATGGCCTGCACCGGGTACAGGCGCTTGCCGCTGGCGATGACCGTGGCGCAACCCGCATTCATGCAAATGCGGGCCGCCATGAGTTTGGTAATCATGCCGCCGGAACCGAACTCGGTCGCTGATTCGCCGGCCAGCGCCTCGATCTCCGGCGTCAACTCGCGCACCTCGGGAATCAGACGGGCTGCCGGGTTCCTGCTCGGGTCACTGTCGTACAGCCCGTCAACGTCCGAGAGCAGCACGAGGACGTCCGAGCTGGTCATCTCGGCCACGCGGGCACCAAGACGATCATTGTCCCCGTAGCGGATTTCCTGGGTCGCGACCGTGTCGTTCTCGTTGATCACGGGAATGACGTTCAGTCTGAGCAGCGTTTCCAGTGTGTTGCGCGCATTCAGGTAACGCCGCCGGTCCTCGGTGTCGCCCAGTGTCAGCAGCACCTGGGCGATGCGGATGCCGCGCGCCTCGAGAAGGTCCTGGTAGGCATGGGCCAGCAGGATCTGTCCGGCGGCGGCGGCGGCCTGCGCATCTTCCAGGCGGCGCTGATCGCGTGTCATGCCGAGATACGGCCGGCCCAGTGCGATGGCCCCGGACGACACGACCAGCACCTGCTGCCCGCGCTTCTGCAGTCGCGCGAGTTCGTCGGCGATGGACTCGAGCCACGCGCGGTTGAGTTTCCCGGTGGCCTGGTCGACGAGCAGGGAGGACCCGATCTTTAAGACCAGGCGAGCGGCACCCTGCAATCTGGAGCTGGGCAGCGCGGACATGGGACCGGTGTCAGGACGTGGCGGCTAGCGCCGGTACGCCCCGGGCTATCGCCAGCGGGCCGCTGCGCACCACGCCAAGGATGTCGGCGTGGCTGGCCGCCCGGTTGAGGAAAGTGTCGATCCGGTTGGCGGCCCCGGTGAGTTCCACGGTGTAGCAGTCATCGCCATCATCGAGGACCCGCGCCCCTTCCTGCTTGACGAGTTCCCGGATGCGCTCACGGCCCTCGTCGTGGAGTTTCAGCTTCAGCAGGAGCAGCTCCCGCTCGATGTGGTCGCCCTGCGTCATGTCCTCGGTCTGGACGACGTCGACCAGCTTCAGCAGTTGCTTGTTGATCTGGCCGATCACGTGCTCGGAGCCTATGGTCACCAGGGTCAGGCGGGAGACCTGGGGATCCTCGGTCGGGGCCACGCTCAGGGACTCGATGTTGTAGCCCCGCGTGGCAAACATGGAGGCCACGCGCGCCAGGGCGCCGGCCTCGTTCTGCAGAAGGATGGAGATAATGTGGCGCATGGGGCCGGGAATACTCGCCCACTTCAAACTCTATTGCAATGCGGGAGTACTTCGTTGAAACTCCAGGAAAATATCGTTGCAGCCCGTAGTTTATGAACCCGCGCGCCCAGACTGTCGAGACACCTCCCCACCCGCTCGCCGGCAAACGCATGACCGGCGCGGAAATCATCGTGCAGGTTCTGGTCGACGAGGGCGTGAAGACGATCTTCGGTTACAGCGGCGGCGCGATCCTGCCCACCTACGATGCGGTGTTCCGTTACAACGACGAGCATCGCGACGAAGCCGGTAATGCCCCTATCCCCCTGATCGTGCCCGCCAACGAGCAAGGCGCGGGCTTCATGGCGGCGGGCTACGCCCGGGCCAGCGGCCGCGTCGGCGTGTGCATGGTCACCTCCGGCCCTGGCGCCACCAACACCGTTACGCCGGTTCGCGACTCCATGGCGGACTCGGTGCCCATTGTCGTCATCTGCGGCCAGGTGCCGACCCCCGTGATCGGCACTGATGCCTTTCAGGAGGCCCCGGTTGCAGCCATCATGAGTTCGGTTGCCAAGCACGTTTTTCTCGTCACCGATCCGGACCGGCTTGAGGCGACGATCCGCACGGCGTTCGAGATTGCTGCCACGGGACGGCCGGGGCCCGTGGTCCTCGATATCCCCAAGGACGTGCAGAACTGGGTTGGCGAATTCCAGGGCACTGGCCTTTTGGCGATCGATGCCTACCGGCAGCGAGTGAACGCTGTCGTGGCGAGCGAGATCTCGGCCAGTGCGGCGAAATCATTTTTTGACATGCTGCGGGAATCGCGCCGGCCGCTGATCTACGCGGGCGGTGGTGTCATCAACGCCAATGCCTCAGAGGCGCTACGCCAGTTTTCCAGACGTTTCCGGATTCCGGTGACGACGACCCTGATGGGTATCGGCGCCTGCGACACTACTGATGAACTGTCACTGCAGATGCTCGGCATGCACGGCACGCCTGTCGCCAATTACGCGGTGGAAGATTGCGACTTCCTGATGGCAGTCGGCTCACGTTTCGACGACCGCGTGGCCGCCGTCCCCGACAAGTTCGCACCCAGAGCGAAGAAAATCGCCCACTTCGACGTGGACCCGTGCGAAATCGGCAAGGTCAAGACCGTGGACTGGCACAACGTCGGGCTGCTCGACCGCGACCTGCGCCAGCTCGTTGCCTGGGCTGACCGGCACAAGATCACGACGGACTTCAGTGCCTGGCATCAGGAGATCGCCGGGTTGAAGCGCACCTATGCCATGAACTATGACCGCGGCAGCGCCCTTATCCAGCCGAATTACGTGATCGAGGAGATCAACAGGCACACGCGCGGCGAGGCAATCATCACTACCGGCGTGGGCCAGCACCAGATGTGGTCGGCCCAGTACTTCGACTTTCGACAGCCACGGCTGTGGCTGACCTCGGGCAGCATGGGCACGATGGGCTTCGGCCTGCCGGCGGCCATCGGCGCGCAGTTCGCGCACCCGGAACGGATGGTCATCGACGTCGACGGCGACGCCAGCATTCGCATGAATCTCGGTGAACTCGAAACCGTGACGACCTACCAGCTGCCGATCAAGGTGGTGGTGCTGAATAACTTCGGCGATGGCATGGTCAAGCAGTGGCAGAAGCTCTACTACCAGGGCCGGCTGTCGGCCACCGACAAGTCGCTGTACCGCAAGGACTTCGTCAAGGCCGCGCAGGCCGACGGCTTTGAATACGCCGTGCGCCTCGACCGCAAGGCCGATACGCCGCGGGTGATCGAGGAATTCATCAAGTTCCCGGGGCCCGCGTTCCTCGAGGTCATCATCGACCCCGATGCCTGCGTGTACCCGATGGTCGGGCCGGGGATGGCTTACGACCAGATGATCACGGGTGATTTCATTCCCAGCCGGACCGCGAACAAAGACCCGGGAACACCGGGCAGCAACTCCATGTTCTGAAAAAGGTACCGGACCTTAGTTTTGTTAGTTGTTAGTGATCAACAACTAACAAAACTAAGGTCCGGTACCTTCCAACTCCCGCCCGAAGCCTTTGCTTATGTAAAGTAATTGGGCGTCGAATTAAACTTTGTACAGAGTCACCCGGCCCGCCTATACTCGACCCGACGTTACATAAACAACTACAACCGTCTCATCTTGTCGGGGTAAAAAAATGTTTCAGAAAAATTCAGGGCGACCTGTCGCCCGCAGCCTGCACGCCGTCTCCTTCGTCGGTGCTTTATTCGTCGCGTTGTTCTCGGTCCAGGCCTCGGCGTACAGCGCGATGTACGTGTTTGGCGACAGCCTCTCGGATACGGGCAATGTATCGGCAGCCACCGCTGGCACCGTTCCTGCCCCGCCCTATGCCCCTGGCCGATTCAGCAATGGCCCGGTGTGGGTCGAAACCCTTTCTGCCAATCTGGGGCTGGGTGCTGTTAACCCCTCGTCGCTCGGCGGCAAGAACTACGCCTGGGGTGGTGCGGTCACCGGTCCTGCTTTGACGTCGACCTTTCCAACCCTCACGCAGCAAGCGGGAATATACCTGGGTAATGTTGGCGGCGTTGCTGATGCCAATGCCCTGTATGTCGTGTGGGGCGGTGGCAATGACGTTCGCGCGGGGAATGTCACGAACACCGTCGCAAACCTGGTCGCCATCATCACGTCACTGGCAGGCGCCGGCGCCACCAACTTCCTGGTGCCTAACCTGCCGGACATCGGCCTGACACCGGACGCCATTGCGGCCGGTCCAGCCGCTGTTGCGGGTGCGACCTTCCTCTCGACGCTGGTCAATTCCCAGCTCGCCGCGCAAATGCCGGGGCTGGCAACGGGCCTGGGCGTCAACATTATCAGCCTGAACGTGTTCGGCTTCCTGAATAACACGATCGCCGGTTCCCCGGGCAACGGCTACACGAACACGAACACACGTTGCTACGTGAGCGGCCCCACCGCCTGCGCCAACCCGAACGATTACATCTTCTGGGACGGCATCCACCCGACGGCCCGTGCCCACCAGGACCTCGGCAACCTGGCGTCATCGGTCATCCCGGTGCCACAGGCCGCGATCCTGCTGATCTCGGCCTTCGCCGCTCTCGGTGGGCTGCGGAGAAAGGCAGCCTGAGCACTTCCTGACGACGTTTCCGGAAAAGGCCGCCGCAAGGCGGCCTTTTTCTTATCCGGCTTCCTCGAGCGAGGACATGTCTTTCGCCGTGCCGTGCTGGATCATCAACGCCTTCCTGCGCAGGAAGCGCAGCAGCCCGGACGGCCCCATGCGCGAGGCGCCGAGTCCGGAGAGGTTGAACGCATTCTTCTCAGCGTCGAATACTTCGGTGGTCAGCCCGGCATCGTTGATGCTCACGGCGCCCACATTCAGACGACGTGCGACCAGGAGCGCCTCCGCCTCGTCGCCGAGCACGGCAGCCGACAGGCCGTAGACCGAATCATTGGCGAGGCGGACGGCCTCATCGATACCCTGATAAGCCAGCACTGGCATCACTGGGCCGAAGGTCTCTTCGGTCATCAAGGCCATGTCATGGCTGACGCCGGTGACCACCGTGGGCCGGAGCCAGGCACCGCCACCGTGGTTCTCGATCGTGCCGCCGGTCAGAATGCGCGCGCCCTTGCTCACCGCGTCGGCCAGCTGGGCGGCAATGATCTCCGCCTGGCGCGCGAAAATGAGGGGACCGACCTGGCCGCGGTGGCTGTCAGGGTAATTGAGCGTCACGGCTTCGGCGCGGGCCACGAGACGGTCGAGAAATGCCGGCAGAAGCCGCTGGTCCACGTACACCCGCTCCAGCGACTGGCAGGCCTGGCCTGTCGCCTGCACCGACCCGCGCAGCACGACGGCGGCGGCGCGATCCGGATCGGCCGAACCGAGCACGATCACCGGGTCCTTGCCGCCAAGTTCGAGAAAGGCGGGAATGAAACGACGGGCACAGGCTTCGGCAACCTTGCGACCCGTGGCGACACTGCCGGTGAAGCACACGGCGTCTACCTGCTCGATCAACGCTGCGCCGGTTTGCCCGTCCCCCGTAACAAAGGCGAGCACACTGGCGAGTTCGGGAAAGTCCCGAAGGCTCGCCATCAACGGGGCCACGAAACGCGGCGTTACTTCGCTGGGCTTGACCAGCACGGCGCAACCAGCCAGCAACGCGGGAATGGTGTCGAGCATGGACAGAAGGAACGGAAAATTCCACGGACTGATCACCCCGACCAGCCCGTACGGCACCAGTTGGGTCTCGATGCCGACCCCTGGCGTCACCGATGGCCGCTCGGGCGTGGCTGCCATCGCGTGGGCTGCCAGCACCACATTTCCCGCCACCATGCCGGCGAGTGAATTCAATTCGCTGGTTGCAAGCAGGTGTCGGCCCGTGTCGGTGGCGAGCGCCTCGAGCAGTGCTGATGGATCGCCAAGCAGCCGGCCAGACCAGGCCTTCAGCACGGCGCTCCTGTGCGCGATGCCGGTCGCGGCCCAGGCCGCCTGGGCCGCACGCAACCGTGCGACAAGCAGACCCAGTTCGGCGGCTCCGGGCGCGGTAATTTGATAGTCAGCCTGCCCCGTACGCGGATTGCGCACGGGGAGACGACGGATGGATGCGTCGGACATGGAAAGTGGTCGTGGCTGAAGCCGTTCCTACGGGGCAGGCTTTCGCGCGTCGATCATCTTCTTGAAATACGTCCAGCTGGTCTCGTTTGGTCGCTGATCGTCGATCGGCGGTGGATTGCGATACAGCGGGTACACCCTCTCGATCTCAGCCTTCATCGTCGGCGGGATATCGTCCCATTTGTCGAGCTTCCGGCCCGCCGTGTGAAAGTAGAGCATGCCGGCCCGGTCACCCATCTCCATCCACGGCAGCCAGCCCGACAGGCGCTGCCAGCTTACTGCCGTGTCGGCACTGTCCTTCTTGCGGTTGCCGAGATCATCCGCGGCGCCAAAGAAATTGAAGAGCTCCGTGGCATGGTACGTGCCACCAACGTAACGCTGATAATCGCCGCCCAGCGGATTCGTATAGAACAGAGGTATCGCCGACGTCAGCCACCACTGATTGCCGATTACCTCGAACGGGATGCTGGTCGGTTTGCCGTCGCGACCAACCAGCCCGTAGTTGCCGTTCACCGGATCATTGGCGACATGAATGACATCGACGGTCTTGCCCGTCCACGGATTGTTCCAGGTGCGCAGGACTTCGCCCGTGACGGGATCTTCGTACAGCAGGATCTCGCGGCTGACCAACCGGAATTCCGCCTTGTTCGTCGATCCCTGCAGCGGTCCGCAATGGCGCACGTTCATGCCCTCGACCTTGAAGAGCTGCCGGTCCGGCTCGCCGGGCACCCGGCTGTACGTAACGCCCTTCCAGTAGTAGGTCACCGCCTTGCCATCGATTTCCGAGCACTGGATGCGCCGCAAGGCCAGCAATTGCCCTTCCGGCGTGCCGAGGTCCGGTGCCGCGGCGAGCAAGGGCGAGCTGGCAATCGCCAGCAGCAGTCCGGCAAACAGGTGACGATTCGCTTCAGGACGCATGGGATTTTCCTCGGGATTTGCGGGGCACTGTAGCGCCCGGGCGGGAAAAGGCCAACCGCTGATCGGCTGGGGACTCAGTCGACGAGACGGTCAACCTTGGCGGCGCAGATGAAGTCGTTCTCGGTAAGGCCGTCCACCGCGTGGGTCGACCACCTGACGACACAGCGGCCGTAGCCAACGTCGAGATCCGGGTGGTGGCCTTCCGACTCCGCGATCCAGGCAACGGCGTTTACAAAACCCATGGTTCGCGCGAATCCAGGGAACTCGAAGCGCCGGCTGAGCCACTTGCCGTCAGCCGACAACTCCCAGCTCTCGTGCAGGGCTGTGCGCAGCTCAGCAACGGCCGCCGGCGTCAGGGGGGGCACCCCGCCTTCGCAGGGTTTGCAACGTCTGGAGCTTAGGTCAGCCATAAGCTCGTCCTGATTTCCCCTGCTCCATGCCCGGATCGTGACGGCTCATGCCAGGGCCTCGGACACCAGGCCGGTGGAGCCTCCGGTCGGGCACCGTGGTCTTCAGACACCCGGAGCGCACGACAAACAGCGAGGCGAATTCCTCGTCAACGCGATAAAGGTACCGACCTGGGTTGAGAAATCTTTGCCGCAGGATCAACCCCTCAATCCGGGGGACATTTTCACGCGGAACGTCGGCGGGCAGACACACCCATGTAACCGGGCCTTGGCTGCACGGCACGATCTTGCCGCCCTCTGCATGGTGAAAAATTGGCCTGGTCCCGGTTTCAGACTTGTGCTCCCGAATCTCGGCTCCCGCCACGGCATACGACACCTCCCGGCACGATGCTAACCAATCAGGCAAGCAGGTGCCAGTAGCCGTGCCGTCGGCCTCCGGAGTAGGCACGTTGGTCGCTATCGGTACTGCGATTCCGCGATGTGGATCAGCTGGAAAATCAGGAGTTCCGGCGCCTTTCGCCTACGTGAAATTCGCAACGTCGAGTGCGCGGGGACTTTGCGCACGACACGGCAGAAGGCAAGGCCCGCATTACATCTACGGTCCGGTACCGATCCTTACGATCACCAGAAAACAGCCGGCTAGCCACCCGGGCCGCGAATGATGATTCGTGGCCCCTGCTGGACTTCGGTCAACGCCACGAAGGTGCCCCCGCTGCGATCGCACAGGGCACGCATGAAGGCAGCGAAGCCTGCCGGATTCGCGCTGGCCTCTCCGGTTGGAAAGCCGAGACCG
>CAZPNN010000112.1:0-4357 GCA_964587605.1 uncultured Chromatiaceae bacterium | reverse complement strand
TGCGGCGACGAGTTTGTTTTACTCAGCGGCGATGACGCCACCGCTCGCGAGTTCATCCTGAAGGGCGGGCCGGGCGTCATTTCCGTCACTGCGAATGTGGCACCTGCCCTGATGGCGGGCATGTGCGAAGCAGCCCTCGAGGGCGATGACGTGCTGGCCGCCGAACTGGATGCGCGGCTCGCCGACCTGCATCGCGACCTGTTCATCGAGTCCAATCCGATTCCCGTGAAGTGGGCGCTGGAACGACTCAGCCTGATTCCCGGCGGACTGCGCCTGCCCCTGACGCCGCTCAGCGCCGCCGCCCAGCCGGTTGTCGAAGCCGCCCTGCGTCGGGCCGGACTGCTCGCGACGCTGTCGGATCCTCGCGTCTCCGCCGGCGGACAGCGCTAAGGTGTCAGCACGGTTTCTTCCAGCCGGATGGCGGCGGTGGTCGGCGCTTGCGCCGACCATACTGGTGGCGAGTTCACTTGCTGGTTGTTTTTCGTCCAAGAATCCCGACGAGCAGTGCGACGACATTTCCGAATACCAGGCCAGCCGTAGCGTGCCGGGCGTTGTCGTACCGGAGGGTCTCTCCGAGCCCAGCCGGTCGTCCGGGCTTGTGGTGCCGCCCGCTGGCGCCGACGCCGCCTCAGCAGCGGCCCAGACAGGCGCCGCGTGCCTGTCGCGCCCACCTGATTTTTTCCGCAAGGAGCCGGCGCCAGCCGCGAAATAGACGCCGGGTCGATTGAAGGCCGGGGGCCGCTTGGGCTACCCTGCAGCCCGCTTTCGACCCGCAGAATCAGATACGGAGAGGTGGCCGAGTGGCTGAAGGCGCACGCTTGGAAAGCGTGTTTACGGTAACCCCGTAACGAGGGTTCGAATCCCTCTCTCTCCGCCACATTCCACTCCGAAGCGATCCGAAGCAGTCCGCTAAACTCTAGTAGTTCAAGGGTTATGGGCGTGCTTGCGCCGCGTCAGATCTCGGCCAGCCGGCCTACGGTGTCCGGGAATCGCTGTACCAGACGAATCAGCAAGGCGGCCTGGGCATTGGGCTTGGCCCGTCCCTGTTCCCAGTTCTCGAGCGTGCGCACGTTGGTACGGAGATAGCCGGCAAAGAGCCCACGCGAAAGGTTCAGATCCTTGCGCAGCCTGGCCAGTTCCCGAGCCGTTATCTTCGGTGCAGGCTTCGCCTTTACCGTATGAGTACGCAGGGTTCGCTTGCCTGTACGCTGCTCCGCCAGCGCGTCAAAGCCTTCGGACAATTCCGCAAATAGATCCCGCTTTTTTGTCATGACCGTTTCCTCATCTTCAACTCACCCTTCAGACGCTCCTTAAGCAGGGCTCGTTGCCTGGGCGTCAGATCAGTAACGTCGTCCTTGTCGTACAACGTAAATAGCCAAAATTCCGCTCCACCCGTCCAATAGTAGAAAATCACCCGCAGGCCGCCGCGCTTGCCCTTGGCCCGACGGACATCGCCGAACCGCAACTTGCGAAGTCCACCGCTGCCTTCAATCACCTCGCCCGCTACAGGATTGGCCATGAGGGCATGCTGCAAGCGGCCAAAACTGTCGTCATCCAGATAATCACCGCGTTGCCGTTCAAAAGCTGGCAGCTCAATGAACACTGCTTTCATGTGCGTAATATACGCAGACTGCGTATAGAGTAAAGTCTTTGTCTCACAACGCTGATCCGGGCTTGGTAGCGCCAAAAGTCGACTACGTTCCTGAATTTTGACAAGCACCTGCAACTTAGGCGAATCCAACAGTCCTTTCCATCGTCAAATTCGTCCGCATCGTTGCTTTTTGACGTCCGGGCCTTCGACGCCACCGACCCCCTTGCGAGGCCGCGATCAGGGTGGGAAGGGTCCGTGTTCTGAATGAGGGACCGATTGCCTCGCGAACGGCTAGAATCAGTTGCGGGAAGAGTTGGGCTACTCAGGAGGCCCGAAGTGCGTCTGTACACCTTCACGATTACCCCGAATAACCGCAAGGTCGAGGCCTTCGTCCGGCACTTTGATCTGGCCGTTGATATCCATCATGTCAGCTTCAAGGACAAGGAAACCCAGAGCCCCGCGTTCCTGGCGATCAATCCCATGGGCCGCGTCCCCGCGCTGACTGACGGGGACTTCAAGCTGTGGGAGTCGAACGCGATCCTGACTTATCTCGCCACGAAGTTTCCGGAAACCAGGGCACTGCCGACGGATCCACAGGGCCGCGCCGATGTCGATCGCTGGCTGCACTGGCAGAGCTCCCACCTCATGCCCGTGATGGGCGCACTGTAGATGTCCGGGGAAAAGGACCTCAGCGCCGCAACACCCCTGCTGAAAATTCTCGACCAGCAACTGGAGGGCCGGGAATACGTGCTGGGTAGTCTCACGGTTGCTGACTTTGCCATTGCCGCTTACCTGGTGACGAAGATGGGGCGGCAACTCGACTATTCCAGCTGCCCAAACGTTAGCGCCTGGCGGGATCGGATGACGAACCTGAAGGGCTTCTTGGCAACCCAGGTAAAGATGCCGCCGGCTTGACGTTACCAGTCTGGAGGGGCGGCCAATGGCGACAGTTCTGATTCGTGCCCTGCGAGCCAGCGACGAATTTCCCTGGCGGTCGCTATGGCGCGCCTATCTTGAGTTCTATCAGACCGAGCTACCGGCCGAGGTGACCGATACGACGTGGCAGCGGTTGCTTCTGCCGGAGGAGCCACTGTTTGGTCTGGTGGCGGACCGGGCTGGCGTGCTCGTCGGCTTTGCCCATTGCGTCCTGCATCGCGGGACGTGGTCTCTCACTCTGCACTGCTATCTCGAGGACCTCTTCGTGGCGCCTGAAGTGCGGGGCGAGGGCGTTGGCCGTGCACTCATCGATGCTGTCTATAGTGAAGCAGACGCCCGGAACGCGGATCGCGTGTACTGGCTGACGCATGAAAGCAATAGCGCCGCGCGGTCCCTGTACGACCGCATGGCCAGGCGCAGTGGGTTCATCCACTACACCCGGAACTGACGGCCACTCGATAGCTCCCGTAGCCCGCATCCAATCGCCTGGCGCGGGCGAAGAACTTACCTCAATATATTCAAGGAGATCCAGGTGAGCCGCCGCTTCGCGGTTCCTGGCCTGAATCCCCGGCGCGGAATGGCCAGTTCACCAGGAGCACTTAATGCGTACACTCATTGCCTGTCGCTGGTTCGCCAGGATATCCATTACGCTACTGGCGCTTCTGGCAGGGAATTCGGCCATGGCGCTTGAGCAGCCCACATACACGGTGGTTTCCCGCGATGCTGAGGTTGAATACCGTCAGTATCAGGACTACCTGGTTGCCGAGACGGAAGTCACCGACGCCGGTGATTTCGACGCGGCCGGCAACGAGGGTTTTCGTCGCCTGTTCCAGTACATCACCGGGGCGAATAATGGCGGCACTGAAATTGCGATGACCGCGCCGGTAACGCAGGACCGGCAGGGCGCCAGGATTGCCATGACAGCCCCGGTGGCCCAGGACGCGTCAGCCAGCGGCTGGCGCGTGGCGTTCATGCTGCCTTCCGTGTACACCATGGACACTGCACCTCGTCCAACGGACAAGCGGGTCTACATCCGGCAGGTGCCGGGCAAGCTGGTTGCAACCCTTCGGCACAGCGGGAGCTGGACGAACCGGAACGTCGAGCGTTACACCGCAGATTTGCGCACGGCCCTTAAGGCAGCTGGAGTGACGGCCACTGCCGAACCCGTGGTGGCGCGATACGACCCCCCTTTTACGCCCCCGTTTCTGCGCCGTAACGAAATCTCGATACCGGTGGACCGGCTGCCAGCCACTGCCCCGGCAAACTCGCTTTAAGTCCGCCCAAGAAGCCGCCCAAGAAGCCGCCCAGGAATCCTCGCCATGGTGAGTGACAACTCGACCGGCCCGGGCCAAACGGATCCCGGCGAGTGCGTGGCCGGGTTGCTGGCCGCCGCCGCTGATTACGACGTAGCTGCCTGCGATGCCAGGCTGGTCGCCGCCGCTCGGCTCGATCCGGTGGTTTTCGTTCGTGATGTTGTCGGACCGGTGCTTCGCGAGGCCGGCAACCGCTGGCATCGGGGCGAATTCTCGGTAGTCCAGGAGCATCTGGTTTCAGGCGTCGTCCGGCGCCAGCTGTCCCATGCACTCGATCGCCTGGCCGCTGGCACGACGGGCCCGCGAGTCCTGTTCACGACTCTGGGCGGAGAGCGCCACGAAATGGGCAGCCTGATGACGGCGGTCGTGGCCGCCAGCCAGGGCTGTCGCTGCGTCTACCTGGGGCCGGATCTGCCCGTAACTGAGGTTGCCCGTTTTTGCCGACATCAGCCGGTTGACGTCGTCGCCTTGAGCCTGGTTACCCAGCCCGAGGTTAACGATGCCGGCACGCAACTCC
>CAZPNN010000111.1:0-1890 GCA_964587605.1 uncultured Chromatiaceae bacterium | reverse complement strand
GTTGGCAGGGCCGCCGAAGGTGACGGATCTCACATTCCGTCGCTACCGGCGCCAGAGATCGCTTACGTCCGGACCTTGCCAGCAGCTATGATTCCCGGCGCCAGTCACCAGGGATGGGTTGGGCCAATGGGCATCTGTTGTCGAGCGCGGTACGCGCTGGCTATCGCTTTGTCGACTTTCCTGCTCGGTTCGGCGGTCGCGTCGCCCGCCAGGCCCGGTCAGGCCTCGCGGCCCGAGGTACGGTCCAGTGCGGCGCTGGTGATCGATGCCGCCGACTCGTCGGTGCTGTTCGCGCAGCGCGATAACGTGGCGGTGCCTGTCGCCTCGATTACCAAGCTGATGACCGCCCTGGTCGTTCTCGATGGCCGGCAATCGCTCGAGGAACTGCTGACCATCACACGCGAGGATACCCGAAGCGCAGCCGGGTCCCGGCTGGCCACGGGTACCCGGCTGACCCGCGGAGAGCTTCTGCATCTGGCGTTGATGTCGTCCGAGAATCGGGCCGCCCAGGCGCTCGGTCGCAGCTACCCTGGAGGACTGGACGCGTTCCGGCGCGCCATGAACGCCAAGGCCGCCGCGCTGGGTATGGCGAGTTCGCACTTCGTCGATCCCACCGGCCTGTCGAGTAATAACGTGGCGAGCGCCCGTGACCTGGTGAAACTGGTGAATGCCGCGGCGACCCAGCCCATCATCCGGCAGTATTCAACCGACCAGCGCCACACGGTCAGGGCGGGCCGGCGCTCGCTGGAGTTCCGTAACACGAACACACTGGTCGCCCGGTCCGACTGGGATATCGCCGTGCAGAAGACCGGCTATACCCTCGCTGCAGGTCAGTGCCTGGTGATGAATACGATCATCGAAGGCCGGTCGGTGATCATCGTGCTGCTCAACTCTTTCGGCAAATACACCCGTGTCGCCGATGCGCGGCGCATCCGCAAATGGATGGAAGCGGCTCACAACTAGCGTACTGGCGTGATTCACCGCCGCCTGTTCTTCGCCTTCTGGCCCGACGAAGCCCTGCGTCACGGGCTCTCAGTTTCGCTCCGCAGTCTCTTTCCGATGTCGGGTCGGCCGGTAGAACTGGCCGGCGTGCACGTCACCGCGGCCTTTCTGGGTGCCGTGAACGAGTCCCGGCTTGAGGCCCTGACGGCACTTTGCGGGACGGTCCCGCCGCTGACCATCACCTTTGACCGGCTGGAGCACTGGCCGAAGCCCCGGGTGCTGGTGGCAGCAACCACCCACGTGCCGGAAGATCTGCGACGCCTTGTCGATGGGCTGTGGCAGCGCCTGGATCGCCTGGGTTTTAGCCGCGAGGCCCGGTCGTTCAGGCCGCACGTGACCCTGGCGCGCGACGTCCGCTCCGTGCGACCGGGACTTAAATGGGAGCCATTCCGCTGGCCGGTAACTCGGCTGGAATTGATTGAGTCAGTGTCGACGCCCGATGGTGTCATTTACCAGCCGATTCTGAAAACAGAGACGCGGTGATCTCGTCCGGCTTCTGGTCCGCCTCGTTCTTGCTCAGAAAGGGTTCACGTGCAGTTCCTGCTTCTCGCCCTCGTACTGATTGGCGTCCTGGCAGAGTCCGCGGTCCGCTCGCATCGACTGGTGTTACGGCTGCGCCAGGTTGAGGCACTAAATCGGAACGATGCACCCCTTTGGTACAGTTCGACGCCAGTGGTGCCACGTAAGTTACTGAAGTTATTGAACTGCAGCCAGTGGCATGAATTGTGCTATGTCAGGGAAGAATCAGGCGACCCTGCCTAACCGGTCGCCAACGTTGAATTGCAGGTTTGCGCTGCCCGGCAGCTGGCCACAAGGGGGTCGCGTCACACGACAGTATTGCGAGTGGCAAACCGCGAGCCGGACGTAAGCGACTACACGTTGACGAAC
>CAZPNN010000110.1:0-4250 GCA_964587605.1 uncultured Chromatiaceae bacterium | reverse complement strand
CTGATCGAGAAGATCCCCTATCTGCAGGACCTGGGCATCACCCACGTCCAGCTGCTGCCGGTGGCCGCCTTCGATGAGCAGGACGTCCCGGACTCGGTCGCGGCGCTTGGCTTGCACAACTACTGGGGCTACAGCCCCGTTGCACCCGCCAGCCTGCACCCGGGCTATGCCACAGAGCCCGACTCGGTTCACCTGATCGACGAGTTCCGCGAAATGGTGAGCGGGTTTCACGCCGCCGGCATCGGCGTGCTACTGGACGTCGTGCTCAATCACACGGCCGAGGGTGGCGCCGGAGGACCTGCGCTGAATTTCAAGGGGCTGATGCCGAACGAGTTCTACCACCGTGACGGCGCCGCCTACCGCGACTACACCGGTTGTGGCAACAGCATCAATGCCAATCACCCGGTGGTGACCCAGATGCTGGTCAGAACCCTGCGTATCTGGGCCGAGGAACGGCACGTCGATGGCTTTCGCTTCGACCTGGCCAGCGTCTTTGTTCGCGGCACCGACGGCGCGCCACTGGAGCATCCGCCCTTTCCCTGGGCCATCGAGGAGGCACTGCCTGAAACAGTGCTGATTGCGGAACCCTGGGATGCCGCCGGTCTCTATCACGTGGGTAATTTTCCCGGCCACGACTGGAGTGAGTGGAACGACCGGTATCGCGACACGCTGCGACGGGTTCTACGCGGCGAGCCCGGATTGACCAGTGACCTGGCCACCTGCCTAGCGGGCAGCAGCGATCTCTACCAGGCCAGCGACCGCCGGCCGGCCCACGGCATCAATTTCATCACGTGCCACGACGGCTTCACGCTCAACGACCTGGTCAGCTACCGCGAGAAACACAACGACGCCAATGGCGAGGACAACCGGGACGGCTGGGAGCACAACCTGAGCTGGAACTGCGGCACCGAGGGCGACACCCTGGATGAAGCCATACTAAGGCGGAGGAGCCAGCACGCCCGCAACGCCATCGCGCTGCTGCTCTTGTCTCAAGGCGTACCGATGCTGCTGGCCGGTGACGAAATCCTGCGCACCCAGCGGGGCAATAACAACGCCTGGTGTCAGGACAACGAAATATCCTGGTTCGACTGGCGCCTCACCGAAACCAATGGCGACATGCTGAACTTCGTCAGGCAGCTGATAGCCCTGCGCCGGCGACACCCGGCCCTCTCTCGCCAGCATTTCCTGACCGGAGATGCCGATCCCGCGCGCGGCACCACGGACATCGTCTGGCACGGCGTGCAGCTCGGCCGGCCCCCGTGGGGTGACCGCGACGCGCGCTTTCTCGCGTTCACGCTGGCCAGCGGTCACCCGGGAAAGGAAGAATTGCACGTCCTCATCAACATGTCGGACCGCAGTGAGGCGGTCGCACTGCCGGCAAGTCAGGGACGCCGCTGGCACCTGGCGATGGACACGGCGCGGGAATCACCGGACGACGTGACTGCGCGGGCAGATCAAGTGCCGTGGATGTCGCCCCGCTACGTCAGCCTGCCCCGCAGCGTGGCAGTACTTGAAGCGCGCTGACTCCGCCGTCGTTTGACAGCGGGACCTTGCTGGCCTAGCCTCGAATGCCCTCATCCTCAACACCACCAACAACAGGAGAGCGCATATGTCCGTCGCCAAGGTTTCGGAAATCAGCTCCACATCATCGAAGAACTTCGATGACGCCATCAACAAGGGCCTGTCCCGCGCCAACAAGACCCTGCGCAATATCAAGAGCGCGTGGATCAAGGAACAACACCTGAGGGTGTCGAAAGGCAAGGTCGTCGAGTATCAGGTGAACATGCTGGTCACGTTCATTCTCGACGACTGAAGGCGACCGCGCTCCTGGCGGCACTGCCGGCCAACATCAGCGTAACCAGCACGCAGAGCAGGAGAAGCACCAGCTTGGTGTGCTTGACAATGCCTGTCGCCCAGGCCACTGCGATGAGTTTCCTCGGGTAGTTCTCGAGCAGCACCAGAAAACCGACATTTTCCAGCAGATCCAGGAGCGCGGCGGCAAAAGGCAATAGCAGGATTCCGGCGGCCAGCATTCGCTTCGCCGATCTGGCCGGGCTCCTCTTCGAAAGCCATGTCCACGTCATCGCGAAGAGCGTCGCAAGTAGCGGCGGCCAGACGAAATCCACGAGAAAAAACCAGCGGTAGATCCGCCGCGACTCTGCGGTGTAAGCGGCGTACTCGTTGTAAATCACGGCCGGCGTCGTGGGAAAACTCATGTCGATGGGATACATGCCGTTGGTGGCTGCCTGGAAAGCCGGCACCAGCCACGCCCCGAACAGCAACTGCACGAGAACCGAAGCCAGGAGAACGAGCAGCACGTTGCGCCCCGTCGACACCGCGGCGAAACGGGCATTGAGCGCCTCAATCAGCAGGCGCACCGGGATCCTTCCTGGGCGACACCCACATGCGGATCTCGGCGCGGCAGACTTCAACACCGTTGCTGTCCGTCACCGAGACCGGCACCGGCATATCTGCCGCCGGGCCGAATGCGGGCAGGGGATCGAGCCTGGCAACGGCGCGCAGGCTCGTGCCGGCCTTCTTGAGATAGTCGACCGTCATGCTCCGCGGAATCCAGCGGTGACTGGCCGGCACGGTGGCCTCGGACATGATCCCGGCAGCCAGCTCGGCCATGTTGCACATCGCAATCGCGTGCACGGTGCCGATGTGGTTCTGCACGGCGCGGCGCTTGCGAATCGTCACTTCACAATGGCCGGGCCGAAGCAACACAAAGGTTGGCCGCACAGACGAAAAGTACGGGGCCTTGAGGCAGATCAGGCGGCTGAACAGCCACTTGCCGCCCGGCCAGCCGGAGAGCCTGCCCCAGAGAGTCAGTACGGAATTTCCCTTAGGCATCGTGTTCCCCCGGCCTGCTGGAACCAGGCCCGTCACAAAGCTTAACGGCTTTTTCGCCGGCAGAATGCCGTCTACCCAGTACAAACCCTTATGTACCCGCAGTGGCTCTTCGCGCCACTCTCCTGTGGAAAGGAACCCTCATGCTGACACTGAATTCCCGGACCACCATTGCAGAACTCATGCAGGGGCCACCGGCCCTGCTCAAGGTGCTCAAGTCGGCCGGGCTGTATCGGGATGGCGATAACCCGGACGTAATGCTCGGCCAACTCTGCTGGAGCTTAGGCTTCAATCCCGGGATCCTCATCCTGATGCTGGAGTCAGCGAATGCCGCCGAGGTGGTTCCTCCCGTGGACATCAGTCCCTTCCAGAACATGCCGATGCCCGATCTCGTGACACATATCGAGGAAGTGCACCATGTATTTCTGCGGGAAATCCTGCCACGACTGACGGAACTCACCGCCGCCGCATCGGCAGCCTCACCGGACGACCACCGCCTCCGCGACCTCCGCGCTGAAATGCGCCAACTGGCGGAGGAACTGCTGACTCACCTGGCACACGAGGAAGAAGCGCTGTTCCCGCTAATCCGGTCGCTCGCGGCCGGCGATGCGGTCCCTGCCACACGCTGCGGCAGCTCGGTCGGCGGCCCCATTGCCTGCATGGAAAACGATCACGACACCGCCAGCCAGGTGCTACGGCGACTGCGAGAGCTGACCAACGACTACACGGCGCCGGCTGCGGCCCGTGCCATGCTGGAAGGCCTGCGGGATCTGGACCAGGATCTCCGCGTGCACATGTACAAGGAAAATACGGTGCTCTTCCCCGGTGCACTCGAGCTGCAGAGGGAGGCCGGGGGAAGTAACCTGCAACATTCCAGGGCTAGCCCGCAGGTTCATTAATGCGCATCGACGTTCTACTGGAGCCGGACCAGACCCCGGCCCAGCTGTCCGAACTGGCGAGTCTCTGCGAGCAGGCAGGGATTCAGACGATGTGGTTGCAGAACTATTTCTCCTGCCGGGATCCCTTCATGAGCCTGGTCCCGGCTGCATTGGCCACCAGCAAGGTGGGCCTCGGGGTCTGTGTGATCAGCCCCTGGGAAATGCATCCCGTGAAAATGGCCAACGCGCTGCTCACGCTGCACGAGTACTCCGGCGGCCGGGCCGGCCTGGTCGTCGGCGGCGGCGGTGAGTGGGTTGCCCGACTTGGCATCGAGGTGGTCAAGCGGGTGCGCGCCGTGCGGGAAGCCATTGAACTGATCCGGGCCGGCTGCAGCGGCAAGCCGCTGACCTACCAGGGCCAGCTTTTCAAGGCGTATGGCTACCGGCCGAAGTTCGGCACGGATGGCTCACCGCCGCTCGTTTACGCTGGCGCCAATCAACCGCAGATGCTGCGCGCCGCGG
>CAZPNN010000109.1:0-2991 GCA_964587605.1 uncultured Chromatiaceae bacterium | reverse complement strand
GGCGCCCTTCAACGCGGTGAGTCGGGCCGCCTCCGGGTACCACTGGTCCCAGCACACGAGTACACCAAGATTGCCCGCGCCGGTGGGAAACGACTGGAAGCCGAGATCACCGGGCGTGAAATAGTACTTCTCGTAATAGCGGGGATCGTCCGGGATGTGCATCTTGCGGTACTTGCCGGCGTAGCCCCGGGCACCGTCGAGCACGGCCGCCGTGTTGTGAAACAGCCCCGGCGCACGCCTCTCAAACAGGCTGATCACGATCGTTGCGCCGGTCGACGCGGCAATCCCGGCGAAGGCCTCGGTACTCGGCCCGGGAACGGACTCGGCAAGCGCGAAGTGCGCGCTGTCTTCACTCTGGCAGAAGTAGCGGCTTCGAAACAGTTCAGGCAGGCAGATCAGCCGGGCGCCGTTCTTTGCCGCCTGGCGCGTGAACCCGAGGGCACGCGCCAGGTTGTCCGCCGGGTCGGCGGAACATCGCATCTGGATCAGGGCCGTGGGCAGCACGCCCGCGCTCACCCCGCGCGCTCCACCACCGGTTGATCCGCGGCAGGAGCGGGTACCGGCACGGGTGCCGGCCGCGCATCGCAATACGTCGTGTCGTTGAAGCAGGCCACGTACTGCCCGAGGATGTCCATGGCCTGCTTGGGCCGGATCACACCGGCATCGATCTTGCGCTTGACGATCTCGCTCATGCGGCGGTTCAGGTCATTGGGGAAATACTGCACCTGAGCCAGCATCTCGTGGACGGTCGCACCCGGGATCACGCGCTCGATCCAGAAATTATCCTGCTCATCCGCATCCGCGTAGACATGCACTTCAGCAACGCGGCCGAACAGGTTGTGCGTGTCGCCCATGATGTCCTGGTAGGCGCCCATCAGGAAAAAGCCGAGGTAATACTGACGGTCGGCTTCAAGCGAGTGCACAGGCAGCACGCCCTTGTCATCCAGGGCCGAGATGTAGTGACTCACCTTGCCGTCGGAATCGCAGGTGAGATCCACCAGCACCGCCCGCCGATCCGGCTTCTCGTCCAGCCGGTCGATTGGCAGGATCGGAAACGACTGGTCAATGGCCCAGTGGTCCAGAATGGACTGAAAGACCGAGAAGTCGCACAGGTAGCGGTCGGTCAGTTTCTCCTCGAGCTCCAGCACTTCGGCGGGCGTGGGATCAATCTCGGCGGGCCGCAGACGGGCGAGCAAATCCCGGGCGATGCACCAGTAGAGCTCCTCCACGATCGCAAGCTGGCCAAGCTCGAGGTATCCCAGGCTGAACAGCGTGCGTGATTCAATGCGGATTTCCTCGATGTCGTGATACGCCTCGATCAGCTCCTCCGGCTCGCGCTCCGGATTACGCACGTTGTCCAGAATCTTCGACAGGGACTCCACGGCCGGGTGCGGCTCAGCCGGCAGCTTCACGGCTTCGCTGCTGTTGCGACGGTGGCCTTCCAGAACCGGCACCAGCAACACGGAATGATGCGCGGTGATGGCCCTACCGCTCTCCGAGACGATGATCGGGTTCGGCACTTCCTGCGCGTCGCACACTTCCTTGATCGCAAACACAACGGCGTTGGCGTATTCCTGCAGGCTGTAGTTCACGCCCGCCTCGCCCCGCGCATGACCTGCCCCGTAACTGACACCAAGGCCGCCGCCGATATCGATGTAGCGCACGGGAATACCGCGCTGATGAAGCGAGGCATAGGTCTGGGTCATTTCCTTCAGCGCCCGCTTGAGCACCTGAATATCGATGATCTGGCTACCAATGTGAAAGTGCAGCAGGGCCAGCGACTCCGGCTTGCCCCGGCGCTCGAGCTCGTCGACCAGGCGCACCAGTTCCGGCACAGACAAACCGAACTTGGAGCGGGCACCACCCGACTCCGACCAGCGGCCCGAACCGCGGGTGGCAAGCCGCACGCGGACGCCCAGCGTCGGTACCACGCCCTGCGCATCGGCCAGGGCGAGCAGCGCCTCGAATTCGGCGTACTTCTCCATCACGGGAATGACGTTCAGGCCGAGCCGTTGGGCGGACAGGATCAGCGCCAGCATCGAGCGATCCTTGACGCCGTTGCAGACCAGCAGCATCCCCTCCTCGGTGAGATGCGGCAGGCAGGCGATGAGCTCGCCCTTCGATCCGCACTCGAGGCCCATCCCGTACTTGCGGCCGGCGTCCAGGACTTCCTCAACCACCTCGTGAAGCTGGTTGACCTTGATCGGGTAGACGCCGTTGTACCGGTTGCCGTACTTCGCCTCGGCGATCGCCGTGGCGAACGCCTCGTTCAGCATGCGCACGCGGGCCTGCAGTACGTCCTGGAACCGGATCAGTACCGGAAATGAAATCGCCCGGCGTTCAAGTTCCTCGATGAGGTTCACGAAATCGATGGACAGGCGCTCGTCGCCAAACGGCCGTACGGCCGCGTGACCCTTTTCGTTGATCAGGAAGAAGGAGTCGCCCCAGGAATCCACACGATAGAGTTCCGTTGACTCTTCGGGAGTCCAGCGCGGTTCGCCGTTTTCTGCTGCTGCATTCATTGATCGAGCACGCAGGCAAAGATCAGGGGGGCAACGATCGTTGCATCGGACTCGATCATGAACTTCGGCGTGGCCGCGGACAGCTTGCCCCACGTGATCTTCTCGTTCGGCACCGCGCCGGAATACGAGCCGTAGCTGGTCGTCGAATCACTGATCTGGCAGAAGTAGCCCCACCGGGGAATGTCACGAATCTGCAGGTCCTGCTCCAGCATGGGCACGACACAGATGGGGAAATCGCCGGCGATGCCGCCGCCGATCTGGAAGAAGCCGATGGAGTGCTGCCGGCAGTTGGCCTGATACCAGGCCGCCAGTTCCACCATGTATTCGATGCCCGTGCGGACCGTGTGGACGTTTTTCACGTCGCCTAAGATCACATGGGAACTGTAGATGTTGCCCAGCGTGGAGTCTTCCCAGCCAGGCACGAAGATGGGCAGGTTTTTCTCGCAGGCGGCCACGAGCCAGCTGGCCT
>CAZPNN010000108.1:0-4509 GCA_964587605.1 uncultured Chromatiaceae bacterium | reverse complement strand
CGGGAAAATCGAACTGCGCTGCGCAGAAAAAGGCTTCGTATAATGACGCGTATTGAACGATCGCTGGTCCAGGAAGGGTCAAGAGACCCCCGAAATGGATGCCCATCGACCCCTCAGGCACTTTTTCTACAGCCTCGTTAGCCCTCACGCAGGATCGGTGCCATGCGCTATCTAGTCTCCGCAATGCTCGTCATCGTCGGGCTCATTCATCTACTGCCACTGCCTGGAGTTCTCGGCGAAGAACGCCTCGCCACCCTGTATGGCCTCTCCTTCGCAGAACCAAATATCGCCATTCTCATGCGGCACCGGGCTGTACTCTTTGGCCTCCTTGGCCTGTTTATGCTTTTCGCCGCATTCAGGCCATCCATTCAATTGGCAGCTTTTGTGGCCGGTTTCGTGAGTGTCATTTCGTTCCTTTGGCTGGCCTTCTCTGCAGATGGCTACAATGCTGAAGTTGGTCGCGTGCTTGCGGCTGACATCGTCGCCCTGGCCTGCCTTGTCGTTGGCGTTTCGGCGTATGCCTATACGGAGCGCGACAGCGGCTCCGCCCGATGATCCCTGCCCAGCGCCAGGTACACCGCAGGCACTACAAATATCGTGAACAGCGTGCCCACGCTCATGCCGGTGGCGATCACGAGGCCGATGTTGTAGCGGCTGATCGCGCCCGCGCCGCTCGCCGTCAGGAGTGGCACAACGCCGAGCACGGTTGCAGCGGTGGTCATCAGAATCGGCCGCAGGCGGATGCCCGCGGCCTTTTCGATGGCCTCGCGCTTGGATAGGCCTCGTGTCTGTAACTGGTTGGCGAACTCGACAATCAGGATGCCGTGCTTGCTGATCAGCCCGATCAGCGTGATCAATCCCACCTGCGTATAGATATTGATTGTTGCCGCCCCGAGCGTCAGAAACACCAGTGCGCCGGCGATGGACATCGGCACACTGACCAGCATGATCAGCGGATCCCGGAACGATTCGAACTGGGCGGCAAGCACGAGATAGATCACGACGATCGCAAAGAAGAAGGCGACGATCAGGCCGCTGCCTTCCTGAATGTACTGCCGGGCGGGTCCCGCATAGTCGAACTGATACCCCTCCGGAGCCAGCGCCTCCGCGGTATCCCGGAGGTAGTTCAACGCCGTGCCCAGCGTTACGCCCGGCGCCGGCACCGCCGACAGCGTGATGGAGTTCTGCTGCTGGAAGCGCTTCAGTTCCTGCGGCTGTACCGATTGTTCCAGGGTGACGAGCGCGGATAACGGCACCAGTTTGTCGCTGGCGGTGCGCACGGGAAAAGTACCCAGCTGTTCGGGGTTCAGCCGGTACCGGCGGTCGACCTGCGGAATAACCTTGTAGCTGCGGCCCTGGATGCTGAACCGGTTGGTGTAATTTCCGCCGAGCATGACGCCGAGCTCTCCGCCCAGCTGTTCCATGTCGATGCCGAGGCTCGCCGCTTTCTCGCGGTCGATATTGACCGTCGACTGCGGCCTGTCGAACTTCACGTCCAGGTCGGCGAACACGAACAATCCGCTGGCGTAGGCAGCACCGAGCAGCTCCTGGCCCTTGGCGTAGATCTCGAGCGGCTCACGCGTTGACCCGAGCACGAACTGCACGGGCAGGCCCTCCCCCGCGCCGGGCATCGGCGGCAGGTTGAAGGCGGCCGATTGCAGGCCGGCGACGCCATTGGCCACCATCTGCACGGCGTTGGTCACTTCCATCTGGCTGCGGGTGCGCTCGCTCCAGGGCTTCAGAACGATCCCGGACAGCGCGGTGTTGCTGGTCGACGCCGGGCCACTCCCGATACTGCCGTTGAAGAGAAACGTCTGCTCGGTTTCCGGGATGCTCTCGTAGCCCTTCACCAGCGCGCTCGTGTAGCGCGGCAGCTGCTCCGGGGAGGTGTTCGCCTCCGCCGTGGAATAGACCAGGACCAGCCCCTGGTCCTCGGTCGGCGCAAGCTCTGCCGGCGTGGAGACGAACATGAAATAGATGCTCACCAGCACCAGGACGCTGAACACCAGCATGACCGGCACGATATCCAGGCAGCGATGCAGCACGCGGGTATAACGCTTTCGCAGTGCCTCGAACTGCCGGTCGAGGAACCGCGCCAGGCGAGCTTCCTCGGAGCGGCGCGGGAGCATTTTCGAGCACATCATTGGCGACAGCGTCAGCGCCACGATGCCGGACACGAGCACGGCGCCTGCCAGTGTGAAGGCAAATTCGCGAAACAGGCTGCCCGTGAGGCCGCCAGCCAGCCCGATCGGCGCGTACACGGCAAACAGGGTGACCGTCATGGCAATCACCGGCAGGGCCAGTTCGCGGGCGCCCTCAATAGCGGCGTCGTACCGCGACTTGCCTTCCTCGATGTGCCGCTGGATGTTCTCGACGACGATGATGGCGTCATCAACCACCAGGCCGATCGCCAGCACCATCGCCAGCAAGGTCAGGAGATTGATCGAGTAACCGAGCGCCAGCATGAGTGCCGCTGCGCCGATCATCGACAGCGGAATTGCCACGATTGGAATGATCACGGCGCGCAGCGTGCCCAGGAACAGGAAGATCACCACCATCACGATCACGGTGGCTTCGACCAGGGTCTGCACCACCTCACTGATGGAGTCGTCGATATAGCGCGTGGTGTCATAGGAGATCGAGCCCGTCATGTCAGCGGGCAACTCTGCCTCGATCTCGGGGAAGATCCTGCGAATCTCCTTGATCACCGCCAGCGGATTAGCCGTGGGCAGCACGTCGACCGCGAGGAACGTGGCAAATTCACCGTTGAATGCCACCGACGAATCGTAGTTCTCGGCGCCGAGGACCACCGTGGCGATGTCCTTCAGCCGGATCACTGCATCGTCGCGCTCGGCCACGATCAGCTCCTGGAATTCCTGGGCGGTGTGCAGGTCAGTGGCCGCCGTCAGGCTCACCGAGATGGCATCACCCTTGGTCCTCCCGATCGCCGCCTGGTAATTGTTCCCCCGCAATGCCTGGCTGACGTCGTCTGGCGTGATACTCAATGAGTACATCCGCACCGGATCCAGCCAGATGCGCATCGCAAAGTTGCGGCCGCCCAGGATCGCGGCCTGTTGCACGCCGGCGACAGCCTCGACCCGCGGCTGGACCTGGCGAATCAGGTAGTCCGTGATCTGGTTCTGGGGCCGCGTGGTGCTGTTGAAGCTCATGTACATCGCCGACGTCGTTTCGCCGATGGCCACTTCGATCACCGGGTCCTCACTGCCTTCCGGCAGATCGGCCCGTACCTTGTTGACCTTGGCCGTGACCTGCGTCAGTGCGTCGTAAGGCGGGTAATTGAGTTCCAGGTGCGCGGTGATGGCACTGACGCCCTGCAGGCTGCTCGACTCCAGGTAGTCGATGCCGTCGGCGCTGGCGATCTCGCGCTCCAGGGGTGTGGTGACGAAGCCCTTGACGAGATCCGCCTCCGCGCCCGTGTAGCTGGTGATGATACGGATGACGGCCGACTCGCTCTGCGGATACTGCCTGACCTGCAGCAACTGCACCGAACGCATCCCGGCAATGAGTATCAGCAGGCTGACGACTGTCGCCAGCACCGGCCGCCGGATAAAAATGTCGGTAAAGCGGAGCATGATCGCGGCCGTCAGTTATTGCCTGGCTCGGGACTGGCGCTGTTACTGACCGGCACCGTGTTGTCCACGACAACCACCGAGCCGTTGCGCAGTTTCTGCTGGCCCGCCGTGACTATCGTCGCGCCGGCCGTCAGGCCCGACGTAACAGCAACCTGGTCGCCCCGCGCGGCACCCGTCACGACAACGGTGTTGGTGACGCGCAGCACCCGCTGGCCGGCATCGTCGGTGTGCTCGTCGACGACGAAGACCGCATCGCCGTAGGGGCTGTGAGTGACCGCGGCGTGCGGGACGGTGATGACATTGCCCCGGGCCGGCAGCTCGATGTCGATGCGGGCAAACATGCCCGGCAGCAACCTGCTCTCCGGGTTATCGACCACCGCGCGCACCCGGATGTTGCGCGTGTCCCGATCCACCTGCGGCTCGATCGCCTCGATGGTGCCGCGGAAGGCCTGCCCGGGCCAGGAATCAACCTGCACGGACACGGGCTGCTTCACTCGCAGATTACTGAACTGCTGCTGGGGCACCGGAAAGTCCACCACCATCCGGTCGCGGGATTCGAGCCGGACGATGGGATCGCCAGGCTCGATGTACTGGCCGAGATCAACCCGGCGAATGCCCAGCTGGCCGGCAAACGGGGCGCTTAACCAGAACTCCGAAGTGGAGCCGCGGGCCAAGTAGTGGCGCAGGCGTCCCGCCTGTGACCGGCGGGCGTCCCGCCCGCGAGCGTGCTGCCACTGACGGGGACGGAAACCATCCGCTGCGCGCGGGCAGCAACGTATTTAACCCGAATTCCGAAGTCGCCGGTGTAGTGGGGCAGCCGTCCCGGCTGTCATGGCGGGCGTCCCGCCCGCGCGCATCGGACGGTTTGCGTCCCCGTCAGTTGCCGCACGCTCGCGGGCGGGACGCCCGCCCGTCA
>CAZPNN010000107.1:0-2485 GCA_964587605.1 uncultured Chromatiaceae bacterium | reverse complement strand
CCGCATCAAGACCGCGGATGGTGGCAACAAGCTCGAGGTGCGCGGCTACATCGGCACGCCGATGGTGAGTCGCACCCAGACCTGGCTTCGCGTCGAGTAATTTCACCTGGCCCGAGTTTCAACGCGGCGAACAGCACGCTCAGACCGACAATCAGCATCGACCCCAGTCGCACGGTCATCGTGGTGGAGACAATCTCCATGTCCTTGCGAACCAGGGCGATATCGTTCCCATATCCCGCTCCATGGCATCCACCACTGCCCGAGCCTTGTCGTTCGGGACGTGGATGCTCACGAGGGCATATTACAGCGAGTACAAATAGTCCCCGGGCTCGAGCATGGCGCGCGTCGAGATAAGCCGCCGGGCCTTCGAGCAGAGTGTGAAGAAGCACCCGCTCATCGCGTGTTATCCGGAGGTGCTTTGAATCGCCTATGCTCACCTACCTTGTGGGCCAGGCACGGCGATGAGTACCTCGATCACCTATGGTGTGCTTGTGGCTGCGTTGATCGTGCTGAACCTTTGGCTGCTCGTTCGTCAGAGAGTCTTCCGGAAAAGCCTGCCGACACTGCGGGAGTGGCGCGGTCCGCTGCCCTCAACCTGGCCGAGGGTCAGTGTGATCGTGCCCTGTCGAAACGAGGCTGCCAGAGTGGTGGCAGCAGTCTCGTCACTGCTCGCCCAGGACTATCCGAATCTGGAGATCGTGGCGGTCGATGACCGCTCGGATGATGGGACCGGTGCATTGCTCGATGCCCTGGCTGCACAGGATGAGCGACTGACCGTCCTCCACATCGAGATGCTTCCCGAGGGCTGGCTGGGCAAGATCCATGCAGTGGCTCAGGGTGCCCGGCGTGCCACCGGCGAGTGGTTACTGTTCACTGACGGCGATGTGCTGTTTGAGCCTGCTGCCCTGGAGCGCTCGGTAGCCTTCGCCACGGCTCACGGCCTCGGCCACTTCGTGGCCTTGCCGACGTTCGTGGCTGACGGTTTCCTGGAGCGGGCATTCCTGGCGACCTTTGCCCTGACCCTCGGCGCGAAACTGGATCCGTCGAAGTTGTCGGTGCCGAAGTCCCGGGCCTTTGTCGGCGTCGGCGCCTTTGGTCTCGTGCACCGGGACGCCTACGCCCGGATTGGCGGTCACGAACGGCTGGCCTACGAGGTGGCTGACGATCTCAAGCTCGGCCTGCTGCTCCGGCGCCAGGGGGTTGCCCAGGGTTGCCTCGACGCCGATGGCCTGGTCCGCGTGCGCTGGCAGAACGGCCTGATCGCGACGCTGCGCGGGCTGGAGAAGAACGCGTTCGCCGGCTGCGAGTGGCAGGTCGCGGTGGCGGCACTCGCGGTGCTCCTGGTGCTGGCCAGCACGCTGCTGCCTTACCTGCCGCTTGTGCTGCCCCTGGCCCCCTGGACCCACCCCCTGGCGGTGATCGCCGCCTCACTATCGCTGATTGCTGTGGGTCTTTCTGCCCGGCGGGTGTCCGGCGGTAGCGGGCTGGAAGGTCTCCTGGCGCCGCTCGCGTCGCTGGCTCTTGCCGGGGTGATCGCCTGGTCGACATTGCTCACGCTGGCCCGGGGCGGCGTCCTGTGGCGTGGCACGTTCTACCCGCTCGATCGGTTGCGCAAGAACTGTGTCAGGGAGTGGTCGATGAGCACAGCAGGCGCTGTGGGCTGGACGCCCCCCAGCCCGCCGACACGCAGACCGCCGCTGAGCGTCACCGGGCGATGACTTGGACATAGCGCCTGAAGCGGTTGTTCAAACTGGACCTGCAGAGCTGCGAAAGCAGGCGCCGAATCGTGACCAGGTAGTTGTCCCGGTACAACCAGCAACATGAGTGATTACATGATGGGCAGGTGGTCGCGCATGGACGCCTGACCCTGGTCAAAGCTCTGTCGCCGGATAACCTGCCTCACGTTGATGCCGGATCGCCAGAATCAGGACGGCGTCGTGGGCTTGTTCAAAGCTGTAAAGCGCTACATACCCTGAGCGACCACGCGAGATGACCAGTTCGTGCAACCCGGACTCGACCGGGCGGCCAATCAATGGGTGACGCCCGAGCACGAGCACTGCTTCTTCAATCAGATCGAGCGTCGCTCCTGCCGCGCGAGGGTCGCTGTCCAGCAGGAAATCACTGAGTCGCTCCAGGTCTCGAAGTGCCTGTGAGGAGTAGATCAGTCGCGCCAAGATTTCGCCTTCGGTCTGGTGAGCTTTTTTCCAGCCAGACGACCGCGCAGATAGGTGTGTACTTCACCCGCGGCGTAACCCTTGCCACTCTTCAGCATTGAGCTTCTTGCCCTTGTGGCTTCCGCGACAAATTGCGCACGGGTCTCTGCTGTGATTGCAGCCTGCTCAATGGCGCTCACCATGAAGGCATGGGGAGTAATCCCCTGCTTCCGTGCGGCCATGATTGCACGCTGCTTGATCTCATCAGGTAATTTGAGTGATGTGGTGGCCATGAATCTGCCCAGCGAGTATAGGTGCTAACAAGGTAACAC
>CAZPNN010000106.1:0-9207 GCA_964587605.1 uncultured Chromatiaceae bacterium | reverse complement strand
CGATGGCGGGCGCGGGGTAACGGGTGGCGGTGACGAAGATCTCGGCCGGCAGGCTTCTCTCGGTGGTGGGCAGGGGGGCGGCGGACAGGGGCGCGGCGGCCCACAGGACCGTCAGCACCAGGACGCAACCCGTGGGGGTATGCACGGGAGCAGCAAGCCTCCTAGCGATCGATGGGCTCGAGCCGGATGCTGGGAGTGTCACCGATCCGGCTGTAAGCATGGCGCTTGCCCATTTCCAGAAGGGCGTCGTCGCGTTCCGCCGACGAGGCGAACCAGTGTTCTTTTTGCCAGTGGTTGCCAAGCAGGCTCCGCAAGGGGTCGCTTGCCGGCATCGTCACACGGATGCCGAACCGCAGGGTGTCCGGGCCGGGCTGCGGGCCGCGGAGATTGTGTCGGTTACTGAGGTCCATCGATGGCGGTACGAGCACCTTCAGGCGCGACCCCAACAGCGGTCGCCCTGAAGGCGCACCTACCGGCGCTCCTCCAGGCGCAACCGCTGTTGCAGGCCCTGCGCAACCTTAGAACATGGTCTCGGGGGCGGCCTGCGCACCGTCCTCGATCGCGTAGGTCTTGCTTTCAGGCTGGTTGGGCTCGGCTGGCGTTGCCGGCGCCTGGTTTGCCAGCGCGTATTCCTTCCAGTCCAGCCGCGGCGCCATGCGTGTCAGCACGTCCAGCAGTGGCCGGGCCCCCGCCGGCGCTGTCTGGCTCGCATCGCTGAAGATGCGGGCGGCAGAACCGTCGGTCGTGTTGCCGTACCACTGGGCATTGGCGAGCTTGTCGATCGTGATGGCGCCACCGTCCACCGAGACGCCGGCAAACAGGCCGCGGCTGCGCGAGTAGGCGTAGATCTCCGACTTGAATTCACCGTCGGTCATGGCCTGCGCCGTTCGGCCCACCGGGCCGGCGGAGGCGGAGGCGCTGGTGCCGAGCGTAAACCGGCCGCTTGCGATGTTGTCGATGCTGCGCCGGTTCTTGAAGACCAGGATCAGGTCTGCGCCCTGCAATCCGGCCTGCCAGCCGAAGCCGACGTTGCCGATCCTGATGAAAGCAGGGTTGCTCCACGCGCCGTCGGGTTGCCGGACCAGCAACACGCCCTTGCCGTAGCTGCCACTTAAGATGAATCCGCCCTTGATGACGTTCGGAATCACCGCAACCGCAAACGCGCTGTTCAACAGGTTGGGCGGGATGGCCTGTTCCGGGATGCGCTGCAGATCCTCCAGTACTTCGGCCGCGGCTTGCGCCCGTCGGGACAGATCGGTGGTCGCGTTCGCGGCCACGGAAACGCCGAGGGCCACGGGGGCCAGCAGCGCGATGGAAAGTCGGCACAGGAATCGGGTCATGATGTCCTCCTTGTAAGTAACCGTTTGCCCTCGGTCCTTCTTGGAGAGACCTCGTCGAGCGCCTATAGCTCTGTCGCGGTGCCCGATCCATTGGGCCCGCTGACCTTGGGGGTAATCTACAGCGAATCAGGGTCTTAAGTAAATGTTCTAGGCGCCCCGGTAACGTTGCTCAAATTCGGCGGCGTTGGACGCACCCACCGCCAGATCCCGCAGCAAGCCGTCCGTCAGGCCATAGACCCAGCCGTGGACGGTGACGTCCTGGTTGCGCATCCAGGCGTCCTGCAGCACGGTGGTCTGGCAGACATTGGCCACCTGCTCCGCAACGTTCAGCTCACAAAGACGATCCAGCCGGTCGGCTTCTGAAGCGACGGCATCGAGCGCTGTCCGGTGTTTCTGCGCGACGTCCTGTACATGGCGCAGCCAGTTGTCCACCAGGCCCATCCGGTCGTCCTGGTAGGCGGCCCGGACACCGCCGCAGCCGTAATGGCCGCAGACGATAACGTGCCGGATCTTAAGGAC
The DNA here is from genome assembly GCA_964587605.1 of uncultured Chromatiaceae bacterium. Taxonomy (GTDB): domain Bacteria; phylum Pseudomonadota; class Gammaproteobacteria; order Steroidobacterales; genus SHZI01. Next base: position 7,348 of record CAZPNN010000106.1, on the reverse strand, counting down.
GTCCACGGCAAACTGCAGCACCGACAGGCAGTTGAGATCGGCATGCACCACCACGTTCGCGACGTTCCGGTGCACAAACACCTCGCCCGGCAGCAGGCCGACGATCTGGTTGGCCGGCACGCGACTGTCGGAGCAGCCGATCCAGAGGTACTCGGGCCCCTGCTGGGCCGCGAGCTTGGGGAAGAAGTCGGGATCCTGCTCGCGGATCCGCTCGGCCCAGGCGCGATTGTTGTCGAAGAGCCGTTCTAAGGTTTGCATGCGGGGAAGGATGCCGTATGGCTTTGGCCTTTGCCAGCCGGTCTTCGCGGCCGGTTGCTGCTGATGGCGAAGCGGGAGGGCTGTTTGAGAAAGCCGCTGGCCTAAAAATTTTCAGGGCGGGTTCAGTCCCGCGGGTCAATAGTTGGCCTGCCATTGCCACCGCGCCACTGACCCTCGACAATGATTGCCATGCGTTCCGTACTTTGCCGCCGGGTTGCCGGTGCCTGCCTGGCGCTACTCGTAGCGGCGTCTGTCCAGCTGCCGCCCGCGCTGGCGCAGGGCACCCTTGCGCAGGACACGCTGGTTCGGGAGGGCATATCCCAGGACGAGGCCGTGGCGATTGTTCGCGCGCAAACCAACGGCAAGGTAGTCCGGGTTAACAGCAAGGTCGAGGGTGAATCCGTCGTGTACAGGGTCCGGGTCCTGACGCCAGATGGCCGTCTGCGCGAGTACCGGGTGGACGCTGCCACCGGCAGTTTGCTCTGAGGATCTGCCATGCGCCTCCTGATTGTTGAAGATGATGCCGCGCTCCGACAGTCGCTGGCGGCCAGCCTGCGATCGGCCGGTTTTGCGGTGGATGAAGCGTCGACCGCCGCCGAGGCGGAGTACTTCGCTGCCGAGTTCGCCGTGCAGCTTGCTATCGTGGATCTTGGGCTGCCGGATCGCTCGGGAGTTGAGTTGATTTCGCGCCTGCGGGCCAGTGGCTGCGAGTTTCCGATCCTCATCCTGACGGCGCGTGAGCACTGGCAGGACAAGGTCAATGGCCTCAATGCCGGAGGCGACGATTACGTCGTCAAACCGTTCAATCTGGATGAACTGAAGGCTCGTATCAACGCGCTGCTGCGCCGGACGGCCGGCCAGGCCCAGCCGATCCTGCGCGCCGGGCCGGTGGAAATGAATACCCACGCCCGGGAAGTGCGCGTGGAGGCTCGGGTCGTCGCGCTCACGGCCTACGAATACCGCCTTCTTGAGATGCTTATCATGCGGGCTGGCCGGGTCGTCAGCAAACAGGAGCTTACGGATCAGCTTTATGACCAGGATTTCGAGCGGGACAGCAACGTCGTGGAGGTGTTGCTGACGCGCTTGCGCAAGAAGCTCGACCCGGATCGTTCCCTCGGGCTCATCGAAACGGTGCGAGGCCAGGGCTATCGCATGCCCCGTGCGCCCGACGGCGGCGACTGAGGCGGGGCCTCATGGCGCGCGGGCGGGGCTCCCTTAGCACGCGACTACTCGCCATCACTGCCGTGATGCTGGTGGCGGCTTTCGGCATCACTATCGTCGTGCTCGATCTCGTCTTCAGGGGGAGCGCCGAGGAAGCGTTGGCGGATCAACTGGATACGCAGGTCTTCGCGCTGATCGGCGCCGTCGAGCCCGACGAGGTCGGTAATCTCACTATTCCCCAGCGGCTCCTCGAGCCCCGGCTGGGGAACCCCGGCTCAGGGCTCTACGCGGAAATTCTTGATGCGTCGGGCCTGCCACTGTGGCGTTCGTCGTCGGCAGTCGGCCTCGACCTCGCGACGGGTGCAACGCTGAATGCCGGCCAGCGCACACTGACCCGGCTTTCCCTGGCCGACGGCACGCGGGCCCTGATGCTCGGTGTGGCGATCAACTGGGAGCTCGGGCCGACTGCCACGCCGGCGTTTCAGGTGTTTGTTGCCGCCGATCTTGCCGCGTCCGAGCGTCAGCTGGGGGAGTTTCGCAGCCAGCTGTTCGGTTGGTTTTCTGGCGTCATGTTTATCCTGCTCGTCGCCATCTGGCTTGCCATCCGTTTCGGGCTGCAGCCATTGCGCCGGATGTCTGGCGAAATTGCCGAAATCGAGAAGGGCAGGCGTGAAGCCCTGAGTGACGAGTACCCGCTGGAACTGGAGGGTGTAGGGCGAGGCTTCAACACGCTGCTGCGGTCGGAGCGGCAGCGCATGGAACGCTACCGCACGACCATGGACGACCTTGCGCACAGCCTGAAGACGCCGTTGGCTGTCGTGCGCACCGAGGTTGAGGCCGGTCACCCGGAACGCGCCACCCTGCAGGCCCAGGTCAGTCGCATGCAGAGCGTTATTGACTATCAACTGAAGCGCGCGGCGGCGATGGGTCCGCGCAGTCTTGCCGCCCGGCCCGTGCCGCTGCTGCCAGTCCTGACTGAACTGGCCGCCAGTTTGCGCAAGATCCACCGCGACAGGTCCGTGGCCTGTGAACTTAAGGTGCCCGAGGGCTGCAGTTACCCGGCCGAGCAGGGCGACCTTTACGAGATCCTCGGCAATCTGATGGATAACGCCTGGAAGTGGTGCCGGAGCCGGATTGTCGTCACCGTGCAGTCCGGAGATGGTCTCTCGGTGGTCGTGGCCGATGACGGTCCGGGGATTCCTGATGGCCAGACGGAGGCGGTGCTAGCCCGCGGCATCCGTGCTGATCAGCGTGGCGACGTCCCCGGTCAGGGCATTGGCCTCGCCGTCGTCAGGGAGATCGTTGGACTTTACGGGGGTAACCTGCGCATCGGTCGCGCCGCGTTGGGCGGCGCGGAAATCACCATCCACCTCCCAAAAGGTACCGGACCTTAGTTATGTTAGTTATTTAACTAAGGTCCGGTACCTTTCAGCACCTTTCAGAAGTGCTTCGGGCGCTGGCTGTCCTCGTACATCTTCGTCAGGAAGGTTCGTACCGCCGGCTCTGCTTCTTCGCGCGTCATCAGCCGCTGGTCGGCGAGCAGCTTGGCCATGTCGGCTACCGACCGGCGGCCGTCAATAAGTCCCATGATGAAACTGTAGATGCGGGTGGTCATGGTCTGTAGCTGAAAGTCCGCGAGCAGCGGTACCGGCTGCGTTCCGCCCACCAGCCAGTCGGGAAGTGTGCGGTGACGCGCGGGTCTTGGCACCGACGTTTCCTTGGTCGCCGCGATGGTCACGACCAGTTCCCGGCGGCCGTGGCGACTGGCGGGCGAACACATATAAGGTATGTCGTCTTCCCACGCTGCTGGCGGAGCGAAGCCGCTGTCCATGACGATGGCCAGGGTCTCCTCCAGGCTATAGCGTGCTGCAGCCTCGGGCTGGCTGAAGGCGAGGGAGCCAAAGTTGACCCAGCGGCCGCCAGGCTTGAGTAAGCCATTCACCCGGGCTGCAAACGCGTGAAAATTTTCCGGCAGGATGTCAACGACCCAGGGCGTGACCACCAAATCGACGCTTTCAGCCTGCAGCGGCGGTCGCAGCACGTCGGCGAGGAGCAGGTGGAAACCGTCTCGCACTGGTGACGGAGCGACCAGCGTCCGCAACACGGCGTGGTCGCCGATGGAGCGTGGCGCGATAGGGAATTCCCACAACTGCGTACCGGCGCCGGACACGGTGCAGGCGGCGACGAGCGCCAGAAGGGGATTGAAATCCAGCGCAACAGTGACGTCGAACGGCAGCAGCTGATGAAGATCATAGGCCAGGCGGCCGGCGCCCGAGCCCAGCACCACGGCTGTGCCCGGCGAGGGGTCGCCGTCCTGCTGACTGCCCAGCAGTGCTTTGATCACGAGCTCCAGCGATTGCGCGTTCTCGTCGTCGCCCCACGCCCAGTCGCGGTGGATATTTGCGTAGTAGGTCGTCAGTCCCTGGTCGGCTGGCAGCCGGGTCTGCAACGCCAGGTGGGTGGCAATCCCCGTTTGCGAGTGGTGCAGCGCGAGTGGCCGTAGCAACAGACCGAGCCGGCTCGCCTGATCGGCAGAAGCTTCGTGCAGCAGCGCGAGCCTCTCGCGGGTCAATGGCCGGAGGCGGGGGTTCTGCAGTTCCGCCTGCAGTGAGGCGGCGTCGGAAAGCAGCTTTTCCTGCGCGAAGTGCAGTCGCTGGCGCCATTCGGCGAGGGTCGCCGCCGGCTCGGCAAACAGGCACGGGACGCCGTCGAGCGCCGGAAATTGCAGCCCGCAGTTGCCGCAGCCGAAGCTGTCGTCCGGATACTGGTGAAGCGCAAGCTCGCAGCGCGGGCAGGCGAGCAGGGCGGTGAGCGCTGGAGTGGCCATGCCGCAATTATGGCATCGTGCGTGTAGCAGCGCCTTCGGCCGCGACCGGGTTTCCCCATTCGTCGCTGAGACGCTCCTCAGAGGAAACCCGGTCGCGGCCGAAGGCGGGCCTATATCGTCCCGTTGACGATCGGCGCAAAGGCCATCAGCGAGTCGCGAAGAGTCGTCGACCCCAGGCCGTGGCCAGGGAACAGCGTGGCGAAGTTGCCCTCCTCGCCATGCAGCGCCATGTAGTTCAACAGCACCGTCTCCACGAGGAGGTTCACGTTGTTCGCCGCCGGCGTGGCCGAGGTCTCCACCGACGCATCGCCCCGGAAGTAGCCGAGTTGCTGGTGCCTTGCCTCGAGTTCCGTGGTTCCACCGAGCAACGTTGCCCGCCCCCCGGGGTTGTAGACGAGAAAGAACGAGGCGGCCGTCGACTGGTTGTCGCTGGCCCACTCGCCCTTGCCGCGACCGTCCACCGTGTTGTCGATCGCGCCGTCGCTGGACAGCGAGCCGTCGCTGAACACGTACATCATCAGCGGTACACCGACGCGGGCCGCGTACTCCAGGCACGCGCCCATGCAACGGCCGGCGCGGAAATCCTTGACCTCGCCCTCGGCACGGCGGCCGCCGTGGTAATCGTAGCCGCCCATGGTGATCGTTCCGGCGCCCGCGAAGCCGTTCACGACCAGCTTCATGACAGCGGCCGTCTTGCGGAATTCATCGTCGCTGTCGAACTCGGCCTGCGTGAAGATGCCGCCCGGCCCGACGATATCCGGGTCAATGGCGGGGTTGAGGCTCGATGGATCGCCGAAGCGGTCAGCGATGTCGGCCGATTTCACGTAGCCGCAGCTGACCAGGTCCTTGATCACGTCGTCCTGGCTGACAGTCAGCCGGGTGTCAACCCGCTGCAGCTTCATGTCGCTGACCCGCTGGATCGACTCCAGCACCTTCACGGCGTCTGCCTGGCTCAGCAGGCCGACGAGGGCGCCGGTGTCCACCAGGCCGGTCACGTCGCTCGGGCGGTCGATCTTCGTGGGCCGGTCCGCAGCGTTGATCATCATCACCGGGGCCATCGAATTGCCGCCGGAATCCGAGTTGCGGGAACCGATCAGGCCCAGCAGGGAGCCCTCGGCGCCCGCCCGGGCGATGCCATACATCGGGTTATGCGGGTTGTTGCCCGTATCGTTTTCCGAGCGGGCCGGAATCACCGCGCCGTTAATGTTGGTCGCGGTGCCACCCGACACGTTGGTGAGCATCCCGCGCAGGAAAGCGCTGTCGCTGTGAAAGGCGAGGCCGAGCGTCTGGTCAATATGGTCCTGCTGGGTGATCGCACTGACCACCGGGGGAATCATGTCGCCGGGCAGGCCCAGCTTGTTGTAGCCGGCAGTGGTTAGGAAGTCGAGTTGCCCGCCGGCCCCGCCAACCAGCACGTTGGAGCCGGCCATGTTCGCGCCGCCGGCCAGATCGAAGCAGATAAACGGGATCTTCCCCGCGCCTTGCGTGGCAATGCCGCAGGACGCTTTCAGGGCCTCCAGGTCCGGGGCCAGCGCCGCGTAGGCCGCCCGCGGATTGGCGAACAGGCTGAACACGCCGGCGCCCACCACCGAGGCCGTTCCGGCCCTGAAGCCCTGGGCAATCAGCTGCCGCCGCGTAATGGGCCGCGGGTGATCGGGGTGGCGCTGCGGTTCGAAGTAGTTACGGGTTTTTCGATTGCGTGCCATTTGCTTTGCCCTAAAAGGTCGCGGCTGAAGCCGCTCCTACTGTATTAACGTGGTGGCGCTGCCAATCGTGGCCGCGCAGATTGCCTTCACAACAGTCCTGGTCCGGTCCGCGGCACAGGACCCGCCACAGGCCGTCAGGTCCTGTGTCAGGTTATCGAGCTCCGTGCGCACGGCGGCCTCGTCGGGCTGGCTGTTCACATTCGTGCCCATGGCCCGGGTGAGTAGCGGCACGAAAATCGCGTCCCGCTCGGGGCCGGTATCGAAGGCCTGACCCGCCGGCGCACTGAAGTTGAAGGTTGGCCAGAGGGTTGATCGCAGCGCCGCGTCCTCAACCAGCGCGTTGCAGTACTCGATGGCCAGCTGAGCAATGCCCACCTGGTGCGACGCCAGCACCGCGGAGAGATCCGTCACGGCCGGCAGCTGTTGCCGGACCAGTGCGTAGGTGGTCCTTACCGCTGGCTGGTTCGGCGACACGCCGGTGATCGTGGCCATCGTGGCGTTGATCTCGTCGAAGGTCTTCGTGCCGATATCTGACACCGGGGCGCTGTCGGCCGGGGGTGGTGGCGCGAGTGGTGCCGGCTCCGTGACCACGTTGGTGTTGCTGCCGAAAACTTCGAAGGTGAGGAAGAATTCATCCAGGTCAGGGCCCTTTTCCAGCGGCATTATCGTGCCGAGGCTTGAGAGCACCTGGCCGGTTGCCGGCGAATAGCCGTTAGCCGTACTGACAGCTACATCAAGGTTGCTGTAGGCCTGGCTGATCGGGACCACGACGCCGTTGGCGCCGATCCGCATCCCGCGAATCGGAATCGGGTTTCCGGGTGTCCAGTCCGGATCCAGGCTGACGAAGGTGGGTCGATTGAACAGGTAGCCGTAGCTGTCGAACTGGCTGACCTCAATGAGCACATAGCTGTCGGCAGCGCCGCTGTGTGCGCTTACATTGAACAGCAGGAAGAACTTCTCGCCAACACCGGCATCGAAGTTCTGCTGGACCTGTTCCGGCGTGAGTGCGCGGTTGTGGATAGAGGCCATCCGCAGCACCCCTTGCCACTGCCGGTCGCCCGACGGCTCGTTGCCGAGCACCAGAGCGAAGGTATCGTCCCAGTCGCCCAGCGTACCGCCGGCGGCCGGGTCGCCGTCCCCGGTATCGATGCCGTTCACATAGACGCGCCGTCCCGCGACGGGGTCGTAGGTCATGACCACATGCTGGAGCGTGGCCTGTGCATCCTCGTCGACGTCGGAGGTCTGCAGCAGCGGCGAGCCGTTGGCATCGGAGGTGCTGCTGCGGTTGAGGAAGTCATAGCTGTACAGCGTCTGGCCCATCGTGAAGTTGCGCAGGGTGGAGCCGGCGGAGTAGGTGACGATCCGCGCCTCCTCCTGATTTACGTTGGCGGGTGCA
>CAZPNN010000105.1:0-7703 GCA_964587605.1 uncultured Chromatiaceae bacterium | reverse complement strand
ACGCCTGGTACAGGTTGTAGTTGCCGATCTCGTCGCGAATGCCGATTTCGTACCACTGCTTGCCGTCCAGCGTGAACTCCCGCTGCGCCAGCAAGGCGTTATTCGCCCAGGAAATCGGGTATACAGTCCCACCCAGCCGATCGGCATAGGGACCGCACACGTTGTCCTCGTAGAACACCCGCATGACGGGGAAACTCAGGCTGGCAAGCAAAGTACGGCCCTGGAACGTGACGTTCCGAAGCTTCAGGCCCTCTGTGCTGGTGACTTCGTAATCGAAGGTCCACGACTGCCATGACACCGTCACCGGCGCCGATACAGCCAGGGGCGATGCGGCCAGGGCCAGCAACCCAAGGAACAACAGCTGCGGCAGGCCACACGCCCGCCTCACGACTGCTCCTCGCGAATGCGCAGCACGCGCTGGTTGCTCAGGTCCACCCAGGCAGAAAACTCCGGTGGCGCGTCTTCAGCTTCGTGGAAACTCATGTAGATGACGCGAACCGGGTAGAAGCCCTTCCCCTGCGGTAGGTAGGCCAGGATGCCGTAAGCGCGCAGGGCAGCCACGCGCGCCGTCCCGCGATCGTTGAAGTACGCCCGGGCGATGCCTTCGGCTTCCAGGATTTCGTCGTCGGTCACGTCAGGCTGGTAATCCGTCGGGGCAATCTTGCGGACGCCGAGTACGCGCGACTTGTCGAGCGTGACCTCCACGGTTGTGTTGTTCTCGAGACTGAAATAAACCAGCCGCGCCGTCCCGGTGTCGACCACGCCTTTCCCGTCGGCCTCAACCAGATCAGGACTCGTGTAGCGGCGGCCAAGCGCCCTGCGCACATCGGGCCCCGCCAGCGCGATGCGCTCACGTTTGGCCTTGTCCCGTTGGCGGAGTTCAGCGGCGCGCTCGGCCCCGCCCGGACCGCTCAGCGGGACAACGTTACGTATGCCTCGGGGCTGCGGTGGCCAGGTCTGGTCCGCGTGATCGTGGAGGTGACCGGTTGGATGTCCCTCCTCGATATTTGCGGGATCCACCGGCGCGCGATCGAGACCGTCAGCCCACGCGGCGAGACCGGCTACAGTGGACAGGATCACCGCCGGTATCAGTAGCCGCCAGGTTGCTCGGTTGGTTGTCATTCGCTGATGGAGATCTCGTTGACGCAAGCTCTTCGAGATGATCTTGGCCCTGCTGACGTCGCCGATACTACGGCCCGCCCGTCGAAAATCAAAACCGACCAGGCGGCACCTCCGGTATCGGCCCACCACCGTCCTGACATAAACCAGCTGCGGCCAGCGCTTGATGATGGCATCTCCGGTAACATAAGTCGTTCCGGCAGGGCCGACATACCAAAGCGCACCGGCTGTTTGCCGGACGAACTCACTATGAACTGGTCATTCAGAAACTTTGCAGTGCTCTTGATAGCTCTTGCGGCTGCGAAGGGCGCTCTGGCGGAACCGTGGCTGGCACCCGGCGACACGCGGCTGCGCAATGATCTGCAGTTGTTGAACGATGTCGGGCTCGTGCAGGTACCGTTATCAGCATGGCCGCTGTCCTGGAGCGATATTGAAGCTGCCATCCGGAATTCTGATGACCTGGACGTGCCATCGGGCGCCGCCGAGGCGTTGCAACGAATCGAGTCTGACCTGCGCACAGCGGTGACGATCGGCCAACCCCTCGTCCGTTTTTCGGCCAACGTTGCCGAGAACCCGCGATTCATCCGGTCATTCGAGAACACGCCGCGTGGTGACGCCGAATTATCCGGAAGTTTGTCCTGGACCGGCGACATCTTCGCCATCAACCTTCGCGCCACCGTGCTTGATAATCCTGTTGACGACGACAAGTTTCTCCCGGATGGCACTTACCTTGGCCTCGCGCTCGGCAACTGGATGTTGTCGGCGGGCTGGCAGGAGCGCTGGTGGGGACCGGGCCGCGATGGCAGTCTGATCCTGTCGACTAACGCCCGGCCAAGTCCCGGCATCGCCATTCAGCGCAGTCGCAGCACGGCCTTCGACAGCAAGTGGCTCAGCTGGATTGGGCCGTGGTCGCTGACCAGTTTCGTCAATCTGCTGGACGACGACCGCGAGATTGACGATGCACTTCTGTTCGGCCTGCGGCTAACGTTCAAGCCGCTTGAAAATCTCGAAATCGGGTTATCGCGCACGGCTCAGCTTTGCGGCGATGACAGGCCGTGTGATGCCCAGGCGTTCACCGACATGCTGCTCGGCAATGACAATGCGGGCGTCAATGTCGATCCCGACGACGAACCCGGCAATCAGCTGGCAGGCGTCGATTTTCGCTGGGCATTGCCCAGGGAGATTCCGCTGGCACTCTATGCGCAGTGGATTGGCGAGGACGGCAGGAACGGAACGGCGAAGCCGGGTTCCTGGCTCCGACAGGCCGGGCTGGAGTCCTGGGGCAGCGTCGGCAGCCTTTCCCATCGGACGCATATCGAGTTTTCCGATACCTCGTGCCGCGAAGGCGGACTGGGCTTCTCGGATATCAAGCCCAACTGCGCCTACGAACATCCGATTTACAAGACCGGTTATCGCTACAACGAGAAGGCCATCGGTCATGGCATCGATGGTGACGGAAGATCCTACTCACTGGGCTCGACCCTGGTTCAGTCGGCCGGGCACAGCTGGAACCTGCTCATTCGTTACATGGAAATCAACCGCGTTGGCAATCCGGAAACGCGTCACTCGATAGCACCGACGCCCCAGGATCTCACGGACATCCAGCTTACGCATGACCGGTGGACACGCTTTGGCCGTTTCTACCTTGGTCTCGGCTACAGCCATCTGGATGACGCCGCAAGCAGCGCGACATCGAGCGACATTTCGGCTTTCCTGAGCTGGAGTTCGTTGTAAGCGGTCTGCCTAACGAATCATCCGCCGCCGGATGAAGATCGTGGCCGCAACGTAACCTACCACCGCATAGCCGACCAGCACCGCCACGTGCAGCAGGGGATCAGTCAACGCCTGGCCGGCCACCAGTGGCCGGATCAGCGCGATCCCGTGGGACAAGGGCAGGATATTCACGATCACCTGTGCGACTGGCGGCAGGGTTGCCACCGGGTAGAACACGCCGCTGAAAATGAACATTGGAGTGATCAGCAGCGTGGTGTAGTAGTTGAAAAAGTCATAGCTGGGCGCGAAGGCCGCGGCCACGATCGCGGGCCCCGCAAAACACAGGCCGACGAGGAAGAAGACCGGAATCGCGCCGAGCGCCGTCCAGGTGTGGATCGCACCGAGCAGCGTCGCAACCACAAGAATCGGCAGGGTGTTGAGCACGGACTTCGATGCGCACCACAGGGTTTCGCCCGCCACGATGTCGTCGACTTGCAGCGGAGTCGCCAGGATTGCATCGTAGGTCTGCTGGTGGGTCATCCGGGTGAACACCGAGAACATGCCCTCGAAGGAGGCCACATTCATGGCCGTGGCCGCCAGCAGGCCCGACGCGAGGAACGTGAAATAGGGAATGCCATTGACCTCGCCGATGAACTGACCGAGACCAAAGCCGAGGCCGAGCAGATAGATCACCGGCTCGCCAAAGGAGAAGGCCAGGCTCGGCCCCAGGAGCTTCCGCCACACGAGCACGTTCCGGAGGACGATCGTGAAGGCCTGTACCCGGGGGTGCGGGAGTGCGATATCGAGTGTGGTCATGCGTGCAATTCTCCGATTGGTCGCGGCGCAAGCCGCTGCTATTCGCGTAAATCGTGGCCAGTCAGTTTGAGGAACACGTCTTCGAGATTGGCGGCCCGGTGGGTGTAGCGCAATTCAGGTGACGCCTCCAGCCGGGAAAGCACGGGGCCCAGTTCCGGCGCATAGCAGTAGTGGGTCTCACCCACGCTCAGCAGCCGTACTCCCGGTAACCCGTCGAGCACGGGCAGGATCGCAATGCCCTCGCCCTGCAACTCCACGACATGGGGCTCGACGTGCTCGCGAATCAGCCCCTGCGGGGAGCCCTGAGAAACGATACGGCCGTGGTCGATCACCACCAGTTGATCGCACAGGCGCTCGGCCTCGTCCATGTAATGAGTCGTCAACAGCAACGTCTTGCCCGCCGACTTGAGCTTTCGCAGCCGCGTCCAGATCAAGTGGCGCACTTGCGGATCCAGGCCGGTCGTAGGCTCGTCGAGCATGATGAGTTCCGGATCGTTGATCAGCGAGCGGGCGATCGAGAGCCGGCGCTTCATGCCGCCGGAAAGCTCCCGCATCTTCGCGTCCTTGCGATCGCCAAGTTCGAGAAAACCCAGCAACTCCTCAATGCGGTCGGCTACCTGGGCGGGCTTGAGGCCAAAATACCGCGCGTACATGCGCAGGTTTTCCACCACCGTGAAGTCCGGATCCTGATTGTCGGCCTGGGGCACCACGCCCGTGCGGGCGCGGATCTCGCGGATGCCGGCCGGCACGGGCAGGCCAAGCACAGTGAGTGTCCCCGCGGTCAGCGGCGACTGCCCCAGGATCATGCGTAGCGTGGTGGTCTTGCCGGCGCCATTCGGCCCGAGGAAGCCAAAGCACCCGCCGTGCGGCACGTCGAGGTCAATGCCACGAACGGCCTTCCGGGCACCAAAGTGCTTGGTCAGACCGCGGGCGACAATCACGGAGTCGGGCATGAATTCCTCGGATTCTGAGAGAGGGCCCACAGACGCGCCCGGGTCCGGAGCCTACGTTATGTAGAGACTGGATGCGGCGAAATTATGTCAAATGAATTGATGATCGTTCTGGCCGCGGCAAGCCTGGCAGCGCTGGCGGGCGGCGCGCTGGTGGCGTGGCTCACCGCGCGACAGTATCCGGCGTCGGACCCCGAAGCGGAAGGTCGCCGTGAACTGGAATTGATCGAACTTCGCGAGGCTGCAAACCAGGCGCAGCGGGAAAGCCGGGCTGCGGAGCAGCAGGTGCGCGCCCGGGACGCCGAACTGGCCAAGGCGGAAACGCACATCGACACGCTGGAGGATCAGGTGGCCGCTTACCTCCACCAGTACGCCCAGGCCAAGAACATGCTGAAAGCGGAGATCCGCCAGAAGACCCAGCTGCAGATGGAACTGGCTGCCGCAGCAGCCCAGATCGAGTCGCTGCAGGGGCGTGTGCAGGAAATAGAGATGGAGCGAAACGCCATCACGGGCTCGCTGCGCCGCCTCAGCGCCTGATCACTCGCCCGCGGCATTGATTTCCGCACCAACGACCTCATTTCCCTGGCTGGCACCGCCCGAACGGGCAGGCAGGCACTGTGGAAGTGAGCATGAACGAAGACCAGAAACTGACGACGACGGCCGCCGAGAACCCGGTTCCCGACGACGTCCTGATCATTCTTCCCGTCAGGAACACTGTGGTGTTCCCTGGCGCCGTCATTCCCCTGACGATCGGTCGCCGGGTGTCGCTGGCAGCCGCGGAGGAAGCGGCGCGCAGCGGGCGGCGCATTGGTCTCGTCATGCAACGCGACCCGTCGGTAAATGAACCCGCAGCGAACGACCTGCACCCGGTTGGCACGATCGCGAGGGTGGTCCGTTACTTCACTGCCCGGGATGGCACGCAGCACGTCGTCTGCCAGGGTGAGCAGCGCTTCCGGGTGCTGGATCACCTCGAAGGGCTGCCATTCCTCGCGGCCCGCTTTGACCTGATCCATGAACCCACGCCGGATACCGCGGCACTGGAAGCGCGCGCCCTCATCCTGAAAGAGCGTGCCATCGAGGCCATCGCCTTGCTCCCGCAGGCCATGCCTGAACTGGCCGGCGTAATCCAGCAAATCGAAAACCCCGCGCAGCTGGCCGACCTGGTTGCGGGTTTTCTCGACATCAAGCCGCAGCAGAAACAGGAGGTCCTGGAGATCTTCGATGTGCAGCGGCGGCTGGATCGCGTGCTTGACCTGCTCTCGCACCAGGTGGAAGTCCTGAAGTTGTCACGGCAGGTCGATGAACAGACCAAGGAGAAGCTCGAGGGCCATCAGCGTGAGTTCTACCTGCGCGAGCAGATGAAGACCATTCAGAAGGAACTTGGCGACGCCGAAGATGTTGCCGAGCTCGACGAGTTGCGCGCCGCCATCGAGAAAGCCGGAATGCCCGAGGAGGCGCTCACACAAGCCCGCAAGGAACTGAAGCGCCTCACGCAGATGCCCGAGGCGTCCGGCGAACACTCGATGGTGCGCACCTACCTGGACTGGCTGGTTGCCCTGCCCTGGGCAAAGCTCGATTCGGAAACCATCGACATCGCGAAAGCCCGCCAGGTGCTGGAGGACGACCACTTCGGCCTAGCCAAGGTCAAGCAGCGAATCCTCGAGTACCTCGCCGTGCGCAAGCTGAACCCGGAGGGCCGGTCACCGATCCTGTGCTTCGTAGGGCCACCAGGCGTCGGCAAGACCTCGCTGGGCCAGAGCATTGCCAAAGCACTCGGCCTCAAGTTCGTACGCGCGTCGCTGGGCGGTGTGCATGACGAAGCCGAGATCCGCGGCCACCGGCGCACCTACATTGGTGCGCTGCCCGGCAATGTCATCCAGCGGCTGCGCAAGGCCGGCACGCGCAACCCGGTCTTCATGCTGGACGAAATGGACAAGCTCGGTGCCGGCTTTCACGGCGATCCGTCGTCGGCCCTGCTGGAGGTGCTGGACCCGGAGCAGAACGGCACCTTCCAGGATAACTACCTGGCACTGCCGTTTGACCTGTCAAAAGTGTTCTTCGTCGCCACGGCCAACCAGCTCGACACCATCCCCGGACCGCTGCGGGACCGGATGGAAGTCGTCGAGCTGCCCGGCTACACCCAGGAGGAAAAGCTGGAGATCGGCCGGCGCTACCTGGTCGACAGGCAACTGAAAGCCAACGGGCTGACGGCCGCACAGGTCGGCATCACCGACGGCGCGCTCACCGAGATTATCGTGAGCTATACCCGCGAGGCGGGCGTGCGCAGCCTGGAGCGACAGGTCGGCGCCGTGCTGCGTAACGTTGCCGTGCGGATCTCGGAGGGCTCCGTCACTGCCGTGACCATTGACGAGCAGGCCGTGCAGGACATTCTCGGAGCGCAGCGCTTCGAGCCGGAAGTTGCCCTGCGCACCAGCACCTCGGGCGTGGCCACCGGTCTGGCCTGGACGCCGGTCGGCGGGGACATCCTGTTCATCGAGGCCACCAGCATGCCGGGCAAGGGTCAGCTGATCCTCACCGGCCAGCTCGGCGACGTGATGAAGGAAAGTGCGCAGGCCGCGTTCAGCCTGGTGAAGACCCGTGCAGACACGCTGGGCCTTGGCGGCTTCGACTTTGCCAATCGCGATCTGCACATCCACCTGCCTGCCGGCGCAATCCCGAAGGACGGACCGAGTGCGGGCGTGGCCCTGTTCATGGCAATTGCGTCGCTGTTAACCGGCCGGAAGGTGCGCAGCGACGTCGCGATGACCGGCGAGATCAGCCTGCGCGGGCTCGTCCTGCCGGTGGGTGGCATCAAGGAGAAGACGCTCGCTGCCATGCGGGCGGGTATATCCACGGTCCTGTTGCCAAGCCGGAACCGCAAGGATCTTGAGGACATCCCCGAAAATGCCCGTCAGCAGCTCCGGTTCATCTGGCTGGACACGGTGGACGACGCGCTGGCCGCGGCGCTCGTGCCGGAAATGGGGTTATAGAGGGCCAAGTCGCGACTCGGACCACGATCAGGACGGGTGCGACCATGGCCCGGTCGCGGCTGAAGCCGCTCCTGAGCCGGACGCCGGACTGGGGTTAGCATTGCCCGACAGTCCA